>NZ_CAXTGZ010000033.1:0-22357 GCF_964243625.1 uncultured Caballeronia sp. | reverse complement strand
AAAGCCCACCGCCAGGCCGATCACACCGGCGCCGGCAAGCAACGGCGTCACGTTCAGCCCAAGATTTGCCGCGGTAATGATGGCGGCAACGGTCAGCAGTCCCACGAACACCACGTTGCGGATCAGCGGCAGCATGGTGCGCGCGCGCATGCTCGGCCCGCGCCCCTTGCCGCGCGGCGCGTTCGGATTGAGCGCCTCCTGGATTCCCGTATCGATGATGATCCACACCAGCCACGAGACGAAAATGGTCAGCAGGATTGCACTGACCGCGTGCGTGATGCCGCGTGCGGCGACGCTTTCCTCCGCGAGATTCGCGAGCGAAAAACCCCAGAGATGCGACCAGAGCTCAAGAAACCCGAGCCAGATGAAAAGCACCAGCAGCCGGCCAAAGTACCTGACGAGCCGCCGCACATAAGCGGACTGCCGGCGGGTCTTGCGCTCCGGCAGCTTCGTGACGTGCAGCACGATCGCGCTGAGAAACAGGCCGATGACGAGCAGCCCGGCGCTGGCAATATCGAGTTGCAGCACATTTTCCGACGTACCGATCCCCGCCAGCGTCCCGATCACGGACACGGCAACAAGGAGCAGCATGGGCAAATGCCATAACGAGCCGAACACTTCGAACGTTTCGGTCGCGGCCTTATGGCGGCTGCGCTGCTCGTAGGAACGGCTGCGAATCAGATGGGCAACGGGCCGCTGGAACGCGAGCGCGAAGTAGCCGGTGAGGATAGCGGCGCACATGTTTGCGATGGTCGATATCAGCGCCGACAAGTTCGTTCCGAGCTGCTGGGCCACGTCATAGTTGGCGGCGGCGTCCCCGAGCGCGCCAAGCGTGCCGATCACGAACAGCAGGCGGCGCGCATGGACGATCAGCACGTTCACCGCCACCCTGCGGTGCGCCGAACCAAACAGCGAAAACATGATCAGGCAGATCGACGAGAAAATCGCGCCCGCGACGATCGCGTAGGCCGTCACCATCGCAAGCGTCCGGCCGAGCGAAACCGGCATCATTCGCACGAACGTCAACGCCGCGACAAACGCGAACAAATAGGGCCCGACTCGGCGCAGTGTGAAAATCAGCAGTTCGCGGGTGCTCGGATTCGGATGCAGCCCGAAATGAATCTTGAAACGGGCATGGAGGCGTCTTTGAAGGTAGACGAGCAGGAAAGCGCATGCGCCCCAACCGGCAAGCGTGAGGAAAAAGTTGAGCAAGGTGCGGCCGAACGGTTCGCGGCTCTGCCCCGAGGCGATGGTGTACAACTCGTTGCCCGCGGCGTTCAGACGGCCGCCCCAGTAGTTGAGCGGCGTGTGCCCGCGGCTGATATCGGCTTCGATGTTCGACAGACCCGACGCAATTGCCCCCAGCAGCCCGGTCTTCGGCGTGATCGCCGCGACGACGGAGGACGCCGCCGACGTAGAACTTGCCGGCGGCGCCTCGGCCGCCGCGCTCGCTGCTGATGCGGAATCATCCGCAGACGTCGCGCTGGCTGTAACGGGTGGCAGCGTGCCCGATTCGGCATCGCGCTTCGCGTCACGCAGCTTCTTCAGTTGGGCGACAAGCGCCGTGCGCTGGCGGTCGCTGTCGAGTGCGGAGATCACCGTGTCGAGCGAGCGTGTCAGGTCGGCGTTGGTCGCGGCACCCGCAGGCGTATCCGACGCCCCGGTTGTGAACGCGGGGACAGCCGCTGCGTCCGAAGCGGCTGGCGGGCTGACCAGTTCCTGAAATGACGGCAGTGCAAGCGCTGGCGGCGCCGCGTGCGCGTCGGGAGAAAAACCGGTCATGGCGGCGAAAAACATCGCAGCAAAGACCAGCGCGCCAGCGAGCGCCCGGATTCGGCTTGGCTTCATGGCGGTGTGGAAGATGTAAAAGACCGCCAGTTTAGCCGTTGTCCCGAAATTATCTTTAGACGAAACGGTCAGGTGCGTAACGAAATGTAGCCGGGAAAAACCAGTAGCCGCGCCGCTCGCTCCAGCTTATTTATCCATGTCGGCGCGCGCGTTGCCCGGATCTGATGAAGCCGACGGTGCTCCTGAACCGGCCGCGCCGGTGCCGGACACCCCACTCGCCGCCCCTTGGGAACCAGGCGTACCGCTTGCCGACCACCCTTGCAGCTTGCGTCCGGCCGTCTGCAAACCGGCTCCAGTATCGCTCGCCACGTTCGCGATGGCCGCATTCGTTGCGCTCGCGGCCCCGTCCAGATTGGCGCGGGCCGTGGCCGCTACGCCGCTCGCCGACAAATCCGGCAGGGTTCCCGCCGACTCGACATTCTGCTGTGCGGACTGCTTGACCGAGTCGACGTGCTGTCCGACATAGTTGGCGGCCTGGTCGAATTTCTGGCCCGCCTGACTCGCAACGTTGTTCAGCGCACCCATGGCCTGCCCGGCCGCGGCGTCGTGTTTTTCGCAAGCAGCAAGAAAGCCGATCACGATCACTGCGCTCGCCAGCCGGTTCATTCCTTTCGTTCGCAACTTGTTCATTTCTCGTCTTCCTTGCCCGGTGTGCGTGTCGCCGCACGCCAGAAGTCCATTCCTGAGTTCAATCGATTGCACCAGACAAATGATAACTGCCGAAGCCCGCCGCCTCTATTTTGGAGCGCGACATTAGCCGTTGCGCCTAATCTTCAGCATTCAAAACAGCCCTTTCACGGGGCGACCGATCCGGAGTGTTAACAATCCGACCTCCTTTCAGACCCTTCTGATTCAATTCGTGAGTGACCCTTCTTATAGTGCGGACCATCCTTGATTTCTACATTGAAGTGTCGTCATGAGTCTCATGAACTTGCTGGTCGCATTTGTCGCGGGACTGATCCTGTTTGAACCCTTCACGCGCGCACCCGTCTCGCGATCCGTTCGATTTACCGGGCATCGCAATCGCGCGAAGCGCGCGTTCTTTCAGGCGGGCGCGGCGTTGCTGGCGGCACTGATCATAGCGACCAGCGAGCCGTCGCCTCAGTTGGTTTCCCCGCTCCTGGTCCTGAGCAGTTCGGTATTGCTCATGCTCGCGGGGATTTATTGGGCCTGGCGCGGGACGCGCCTGCTCAAACCGGGAAAGATGTTCTCGACGCATTGAGGCTATCGGTACGCGCGTTATGTGGGGTGCTACACATTTCTATTCGACGACTCCGATAAGAATCGACGCTTGGCAGGAGACAACGAGATGGAAGACGGCACTGCCTAGTTCACCTGAAATTACTAAACAAACCTTTCCGCGAGCGGAAAGACGTAAAAAATAGGATGCCGTACGGATTAGGATTACGCGGTCTGAGGTATATAGATCGAGTGTCACGGCGCTTCAGGCGGCACGTTTAAGCGGGACAGGGGCGAAAAAAAAGGCGCTACGTTGCCGTAGCGCCTTAAAAGTTCTAGCCATTCCGAGGGCCGTGCTAGAACCTGAGAGCTGGTGATCAATTGGCTGGCGAGTCGTTAAAGCGTCTCTAACCAGTCTTTCGAAATCGGGTTCCATTTTTTACGTTAAGCGAAACCGAGTCAAGCGAAATTTCGGGGGGTGAGCGACTATCCAACGGTACGGTACACGGGTTTAATGACAAAAACGGGTCCAGCGAATGCATCTTATGGTCGCTGATTGGTACGATTCCGATAAGCGGGACGCCCGTCACCGGTCAGCATCAACGATCGGCAGCAAACGTCCTTCCCAACGAAACCAAGTTCCGAAAAATAAATGCACACAACTGAGAGCCGGCCAGCGAGCCGGGAAAAAGAAAAAGGGCGCGACGGAGAAGAAGTAGTTGCGTTGTCACGTGGACTGGATGTTCTAAGGCGGATTGCAGCGGCTGATGCACCGGTAAGCAACCGGGAGCTTGCAGAGTGGACGGGCATACCGAAGCCGACCATCTCGCGCCTGACAGCGACCCTGGTCAGCGCCAACCTGCTGTTTCAATTACCCGACAGTGAGCGGTTCGTGCTCACGGCATCAGTGCTCGAGCTAAGCAACGGATTCCTGCGCAACTTCGATATCCGGGCACGCGCACGGCCGTTTCTCATCGCGCTGGCTGACCGGACGACCTTGAGCGTTCATCTGGCTGTCCGCGACCGCCTGGACATGGTCGTCATCGATACTATCCGGCCACGCTCGGCGGTACTCGTGTCTCGACTGGAAGTGGGCGCGCGCATGGATCTCGGGCGGACCGCGGTCGGCCGGGCGTACCTGGCTGCGTTGGGCGAGGCTGACCGCGACAGTCTGGTCGAAAGCCTGCGCATTGCGTCGGGCGATGACTGGCCGAGCATCGACAGCGGTTTGAAGACCGGACTCGAAGACGCCTTGCGCCGCGGGTTTGCCATGTCGACCGGCGAGTGGCATCACGGGCTGAATGCAGTCGCGGCCGGTTTTGTCGGTCCGTCCGGCCAGCGTTACGCGGTGAACTGCGGTGGCGCCGAATACCAGGCTCCCCTTGACGTGCTGCTCGAAACGGTAGCGCCGGCGCTGCTTGAATGTGTCGCAAGAATCACCAATGAGATCGGTGGCACGCCGACTGCGCGCCTGAGCGAGTAAAGCCTTGCTTGTGCCGATGCTGCGCCGGTCGTAGTGGCGCAGCATCGATTATTTCGGTTTCCTGTCGGGCGCTCGTCTCGACCAAAGCTTTCATTACTATTTCAAGACGTGCCTTTGTCGCGCGCTCTTGCGGCCCACAGCGCAATTTCCAGCATAGCGTTCATCGCCCGATGCTCTCCTGCAGCACGAGCAAGGTCCTGTAACGCTCGTAATCAATCGAAAGAAAGATAACTGGACTGCAAGGAAGCGCGGGACGTAGCATCATGCTTCGCGCGCCCGGCCACCGCTTAAAAGCTATCATTCGACGCTTCGTGCAACCGCTTTGGACGCCACAACGCCCCTGCCCGGCCTCACGCGGTCGCCGCCACGGCATCAAAACCGGCCTGTTCAAGGCCTGCTTTCGACCGTCAGTGCGAGCGCTCGGCAAGGCCGCTCGGCCGCGCATCAAGACACTGCTTCAAGAAACCTTTTCCGAGCCCACCGACTCACCGAGCCACTGAAACGATGGACGAACAAAAAAACCACTCAACGCCACCGCCTCATACTGAACCGCGTTCGCCCATCTCCCAGGCTTCCACACCCCGTCCACCCGCTTCACGCCCCCGCAGCCGCAAATTGCTGTGGATCGTGGTGCTGGTGCTGGTCTTGATCGGCTTGTTCGCGTGGCATCCGTGGAACCGGGGAAGCCCGGACAACGCGCAGCAAGCGCGGCAGGGAGGCGGCAGGCGTGGTGGCGGCCCCGGCATGGGCGCGCAGCCTCAGCCGGTGCATGTCGCGAACGTGACGCAAGGTGAAATGCCGGTGGTGATCAACTCGCTCGGGACGGTCACGCCGCTGGCGTCGGTGATCGTCAAGACGCAGATCAACGGCACGCTGCAGGAAGTCGCGTTCCGTGAAGGCCAGATGGTCAAAAAGGGCGATCTGCTCGCACAAGTCGACCCGCGTCCCTACGAAATTTCGCTGCGCAACGCGCAGGGCACGCTCGCGAAGGACCAGGCGTTGCTCCAAACCGCCCGGCTCGATCTGCAGCGCTACAAGGTGCTGCTATCGCAGGATTCCATCGCGAGTCAGCAGGTGGATACGCAGGCCTCGCTCGTGCAACAGCTCGAAGGGACGGTCAAGTCCGACCAGGCGAACGTGGACACATACAAGCTCGACCTCAATTACGCGCGCATCACGGCGCCGGTATCGGGCCGCGTCGGCTTGCGGCAAGTGGATCCAGGCAACTACGTGACCACCGGCGACGCAAACGGCGTGGTCGTCATCACGCAGCTCCAGCCTATCAGCGTGATCTTCACGACGTCCGAGGACAACCTGACCGCCATCCTGAAGCCGCTTCATGCGGGCTCGAAGATGTCGGTGACCGCTTACGACCGGGCCAATACAACGTCGCTGGAAAGCGGTTACCTCGAAACGGTCGACAACCAGATCGACACCACCACCGGCACCGTCAAGCTTCGCGCGACCTTCGACAATAAGGAGTCTTTGCTGTTTCCAAATCAGTTCGTGAATACGAAGCTGCTCGTCGATGTCATCAAGGACGCGACCATCGTTCCGACGCCCGCGGTGCTCAACGGGTCATCGGGCGCATTTGTGTATGTGGTCAAGCCGGACAACACGGTGACGGTGCGCAATGTGAAGATCGGCCCGGTGGATGGCGAGCGCACCAGCATCAGGACAGGTCTGCAGGTGGGCGAACGCGTGGTGATCGACGGGTCGGACCGGCTGAAGGAAGGCGCGAAGATCACCATTCCGGCCGATGCACCGAAAGGCGCGTCAGGTGCAGCGGCGGCGTCGGGGGCATCGGGCGCGCATGGCGCTTCCGGCACGCATCATGGCCGTCACCGCCCGCAGCCGCAATAACGCATTGATGCTCCCTAACCGCACCGATACCGCATGAATCCATCGCGTCCCTTTATTCTGCGTCCGGTCGGCACGGCGCTGCTGATGGCGGCGATCATGCTGGTCGGCCTCGTTGCGCTGCGCTTCCTGCCGCTGTCCGCACTGCCGGCTGTCGACTATCCGACCATCCAGGTGCAGACGTTCTACCCGGGCGCATCGCCGGATGTAATGACCACGTCGGTGACCGCGCCGCTCGAGAAACAGTTCGGGCAGATGGCGAGCCTGAACCAGATGTCGTCGCAGAGTTCCGCGGGCGCCTCGGTCATCACGCTGCAATTCAGTCTCGACTTGCCGCTCGATATTGCCGAGCAGGAAGTGCAGGCCGCAATCAACGCAGCGGGCAATCTGCTGCCGTCCGACCTCCCCGCGCCACCGATCTACGCGAAGGTGAATCCCGCCGACGCTCCGATCATCACGCTCGCGATCAGCTCGAAGACCCTGCCGCTCACGCAAGTCCAGGATCTCGCCGATACCCGTCTCGCGCAGAAGATCTCGCAAGTCGCAGGCGTGGGTCTGGTCTCGGTCAGCGGCGGCAACCGGCCCGCCGTGCGAATCCAGGCGAACACGCGCGCGCTGGCGTCGTACGGATTGAATATCGACGACTTGCGCACGACCATTGCGAACCTGAACGTCAATACGCCGAAGGGCAATTTCGATGGCCCGTCGCGCGCCTACACCATCAACGCGAACGACCAGCTCACCGATGCCAACGCCTACCAGAGCGCGGTCATCGCGTACAGGAACGGTCGGCCGGTGATGCTGACGGACGTGGCCACCGTGGTGTCGGGTCCGGAAAACACGAAGCTCGGCGCATGGGTGGACAACACGCCGGCCATCATCTTGAACGTGCAGCGCCAGCCGGGCGCGAACGTGATCGCGGTCGTCGACGGTATCAAGAAGATCCTGCCGCAGTTGCAAGCGGCGCTGCCCGCCGCGCTCGACGTGCGCATTGTCACCGACCGCACCACGACCATCCGCGCGTCCGTGCGCGACGTGCAGTTCGAACTGGCGCTTTCCGTGGTGCTGGTCGTGCTCGTGATCTACCTGTTCCTCGCGAACATCTGGGCCACGCTGATTCCAAGCTTGTCGGTGCCGGTCTCGCTGATCGGTACGCTTGCCGTCATGTACCTGTGCGGTTTCTCGCTCGATAACCTCTCGTTGATGGCGTTGACCATTGCGACCGGCTTCGTGGTCGATGACGCCATCGTCATGATCGAGAATATCGCCCGCTACGTGGAAGAAGGCGAAGGACCGCTCGAAGCCGCGCTGAAGGGCTCGAAGCAGATCGGCTTCACGATCATCTCGCTGACGGTTTCGCTGATCGCGGTGCTGATCCCGCTGCTTTTCATGGGCGATGTCGTCGGCCGCCTGTTCCATGAGTTCGCAATCACGCTGGCCGTGACCATCGTGATTTCGGCAATCGTGTCGCTGACACTCGTGCCCATGTTGTGCGCGAAACTGCTGCGCCATACGCCGCCGACCGAGACGCACCGGTTCTCGGCGCGGGCGCATCAGTTCATCGATTACGTGATTGGACGGTATGCCGTCGCGCTCACGTGGGTGCTCGACCGGCAGCGCTCCACGCTGGTCGTCGCGCTGCTCACGCTCGTGTTCACTGCCCTGCTC
The DNA here is from genome assembly GCF_964243625.1 of uncultured Caballeronia sp. NCBI lineage: Bacteria > Pseudomonadati > Pseudomonadota > Betaproteobacteria > Burkholderiales > Burkholderiaceae > Caballeronia > uncultured Caballeronia sp. The sequence goes on along the minus strand of NZ_CAXTGZ010000033.1, from coordinate 14,319 downwards.
TATATCTGGATTCCGAAAGGTTTCTTCCCGATCCAGGATACAGGCGTGATCCAGGCGATCACGCAGGCGCCGCAAGCCGCTTCGTATCAGGCGGTGGCACAGCAGCAGCAGGCGCTCGCCGCGCAGATCCTGAAGAACCCGGACGTCGAAAGCCTGACGTCGTTCATTGGCGTGGACGGCACCAACATCACGCTGAACAGCGGCCGGATGCTGATCAACCTCACGCCGCGCGACGACCGCAGCAGCACGTCGAGCGACGTGATCCGCAACCTGCAGCAGGATGTGGCGAACATCCCCGGCATCCGGCTTTATATGCAGCCGGTGCAGGACCTGACCATCGACTCCACGGTCAGCCCGACGCAATACCAGTTCATGCTGACCGATCCCAATTCGGCCGAGTTCGCCGAATGGGTGCCAAAGCTGACGGCACGTCTGCAGCAATCGCCGGAACTCGCCGATGTCGCCACCGACCTGCAGCAGAACGGGCAATCGGTGTATGTGGAAATCGATCGCTCGACGGCGGCGCGTTTCGGCATCACCCCTGCAACCGTTGACAACGCGCTCTACGATGCATTCGGCCAGCGCATCATCTCGACCATCTTCACGCAGTCCAACCAGTACCGCGTGATCCTCGAGAACGAACCAAGCGACGCGCATTACAGCGAAATCCTGAGCGGCATCTATCTGCCGTCATCGACGGCGTCGAACGGGCAAGTGCCCTTATCCGCAATTGCGACGTTCCACGAACGCGCCGCGCCGCTGCTCATCACTCACCTCGGCCAGTTCCCGGCGACCACGGTGTCGTTCAACCTCGCGCCCGGCGCGTCGCTCGGCGCGGCCGTGAAGGCCATCGAACAGGCGAAGCAGGACATCGGCCTGCCGGCGTCGTTCCAGATCCGCTTCCAGGGCGCCGCACTCGCGTTCCAGGCATCACTTTCGAACGAGCTGTTCCTGATCCTCGCCGCGATCGTCACCATGTATATCGTGCTCGGTGTGCTGTATGAGAGCTTCATCCATCCGATCACGATTCTCTCGACACTGCCCTCCGCCGGCGTCGGCGCGCTGCTCTCGCTGATGATCACGGGGCACGATCTCGACATCATCGGGATCATCGGCATTGTGTTGCTGATCGGGATTGTGAAGAAAAACGCCATCATGATGATCGACTTCGCGCTGGAGGCCGAGCGCGAGCAAGGCAAGACGCCGCGCGAAGCCATCTACCAGGCGTGCCTGCTGCGCTTCCGGCCCATCCTGATGACGACCATGGCCGCGCTTCTCGGTGCGTTGCCGCTGATGCTCGGCTGGGGCGCGGGTTCGGAACTCAGGCGGCCGCTGGGGATCGCTATCGTGGGTGGTTTGATCGTGTCGCAGGCGCTCACGCTGTTCACCACGCCGGTGATCTATCTCGGCTTCGATTCGCTCGGCCGCCGTGTGCGTGCGCGTTTTAACCGGAACGCGCCGCCTCGCCCCGCGGCGGACGTGGAGTAAGCGCATGAACCTGTCGCAACCGTTCATCGCGCGCCCGGTCGCCACCACGCTGCTGGCAATCGGCATTGCGCTCGCTGGCCTCTTCGCGTTCACCAAGCTGCCGGTCGCGCCGCTGCCGCAAGTCGATTTTCCGACCATTTCCGTGCAGGCGAGCTTGCCGGGCGCGAGTCCCGAAACGGTCGCGACCAGCGTGGCAAGCCCGCTGGAGCGCCACCTCGGTTCGATTGCGGACGTCACCGAAATGACGTCGCAGAGCTCGGTGGGCGCAGCGCGGATCACGTTGCAATTCGGCTTGAACCGCGACATCGATGGCGCCGCGCGCGATGTGCAGGCCGCCATCAACGCGGCGCGCGCCGATCTGCCGGCGTCGTTGCGAAGCAATCCGACGTACCACAAGGTGAATCCCGCCGACGCGCCGATCCTGATCCTGGCGTTGTCCTCGCCGACCCGAACGGCCGGCTCACTCTACGATTCCGCCGCGACGGTGCTGCAACAGACATTGTCGACAGTGCCGGGCGTCGGCGAGGTCGATGTAAGCGGCTCGGCGAATCCCGCCGTGCGCGTGGAACTCGAACCGGGCGCGCTGTTTCACTACGGCATTGGCCTGGAAGACGTGCGTGCCGCGCTGGCATCGGCGAATGCGAACAGTCCCAAGGGCGCAATCGAGTTCAACGGCACGCACTTCCAGCTCTACACCAACGACCAGGCCACGAAGGCCGCGCAATATCGCGACCTTGTGGTGGCGTACCGCAACGGCGCGGCCGTGCATCTGAGCGACGTAGGCGAAGTGGTCGATTCGGTCGAAGACCTGCGCAATCTCGGCCTGATCAACGGCAAGCGCGCCGTGCTCGTGATCCTGTATCGCCAGCCGGGCGCGAACATCATCGATACCATCGATCGCGTGAAGGCCATGGTTCCGCAATTGCAGGCCGCCCTTCCCGCCGACATCGAGATCACGCCGACTGCCGACCGGTCGACCACGATCCGCTCGTCGCTGCACGACACGGAAGCCACGCTGATCATTGCGGTGGCGCTGGTCGTGATGGTCGTGTTCCTGTTCCTGCGCAACTGGCGCGCGACGCTGATTCCGAGCGTGGCCGTGCCCATATCGATTATCGGCACGTTTTCGGCCATGTATCTGCTCGGGTTTTCACTCGATAACCTCTCGCTGATGGCGTTGACCATCGCGACCGGTTTCGTGGTCGATGACGCCATCGTTGTGCTTGAAAACATCTCGCGGCATATAGAAAACGGCGTGCCGCGCATGAAAGCCGCCCTTCTCGGTGCGCAGGAAGTCGGGTTCACGGTGTTATCGATGAGCATTTCGCTCGTCGCCGTGTTCCTGCCGATTCTGCTGATGGGCGGCATTGTCGGACGGCTGTTCCGGGAATTTGCGCTGACGCTGTCGCTGGCGATTGCCGTGTCGCTGGTTGTATCGCTGACTGTTACGCCCATGATGTGCGCGCGGCTCTTGCAGGAGCCGCACAACCAGAAGCCGCCGGGCCGTTTCTCGCGCTGGCTCGAACGCCAGTTCGACGCCATGCAGCGCGGCTATGGACGCACGCTGGGCGTGGCGCTCGCGCATCCGCGAATCGTCTTGCTGGTGCTGATCGCGACGGTCGGGCTGAACGTTTATTTGTACATCATCGTGCCGAAGGGATTTTTCCCGCAGCAGGACACCGGGCGGATCGTCGGCGGAATTCAGGCTGACCAGAGCACGTCATTCCAGGCGATGAAGGGCAAGTTCTCCGACATGATGAAGATCGTGCAGGCCGATCCTGCGGTAGAAAGCGTCGCGGGTTTCACGGGTGGCCGGCAGACCAATTCGGGCTTCATGTTCATCTCGCTGAAACCCAAGAAAGAGCGCAAGGTTTCCGCCGATGCCGTGATCCAGCGCCTGCGTCCGGCGTTGTCCAACGTCGCGGGGGCCCGCACGTTCCTGCAAGCCGTTCAGGATATCCGCTCGGGCGGCCGGCAATCGAACGCGCAATACCAGTTCACGCTGCTCGCGGATTCCACGGCCGACCTCTACAAGTGGGGACCGAAACTCACCGACGCCCTGCTCGCCCGCCCCGAACTCGCCGACGTCAATTCCGACCAGCAGCAAGGCGGGCTGGAATCGTTCGTCACGTTCGACCGCGCAACCGCGGCGCGTTATGGCATCAAACCGGCGCAGATCGACAACACGCTTTACGATGCCTTCGGCCAGCGCCAGGTATCAACCATTTATAACGAGCTGAGCCAGTACCACGTGGTGATGGAACTCGCGCCGAAGTACTGGCAAGACCCGGAGATGCTCAAGCAGATCTACATCAGCACGTCGGGCGGGTCGGCGAACGGGGCGGCATCGACAAACGCGACGACCACCACGGCTTCCACTTCCGCGACCAGCGTCACCACCGCCGCCGATGCCTCGACGAGCGTGAACAGCGCGCTTGCGCTTGCGTCCATTCGCAACAGCGCGACCAACGCCATTGCGGCAAGCGGAAAGTCGAGTTCGTCGTCGGGCGCGGCGGTCTCGACGTCGAAGGAAACCATGATCCCGCTCTCGTCCATCGCCAAGTTCGGGCCGGGGAATACGCCGCTTTCGGTCAATCACCAGAGCCAGTTCGTGGCGTCGACCATCTCGTTCAATTTGCCGCCGGGCAAGTCGCTGTCTGACGCAACTGCAGCAATCTACGAGACGATGGCGACCATCGGCGTGCCAGCCACGGTTCGCGGCAGTTTTGCGGGCACGGCGCAGCAGTTCCAGGATTCCACGAAGGACCAGCCGATCCTGATCCTCGCGGCGCTCGCGGCGGTGTATATCGTCCTGGGGATTCTTTACGAAAGCTACATCCACCCGATCACGATTCTCTCCACGCTGCCTTCGGCCGGGATCGGTGCATTGCTTGCGCTGCTGCTGTTTCGCACCGAGTTCAGCATCATTGCGTTGATCGGCGTGATCCTGCTGATCGGGATTGTGAAGAAGAACGCCATCATGATGGTCGACTTCGCGATCCAGGCGCAGCGGCACGGGGCATCGACTTCACGCGAGGCAATCGAGGAAGCATGCCTGCTGCGCTTTCGTCCGATCATGATGACCACCGCCGCCGCGTTGCTTGGCGCGTTGCCGCTGGCATTCGGAACGGGCGAAGGATCGGAAATGCGCGCCCCGCTCGGGATCGCAATCGTGGGTGGCCTGATCGTGAGCCAGTTGCTGACGCTTTACACCACACCGGTCGTTTATCTTTATATGGACCGGATCCGGATCTGGTCGGAGAATCGCCGGGCGCGCAGAGGTCCGCAACGACCGGCAAGCGTGACGGAATGAGACGCTTCAATAACAAGCCCTAAGCAGGATTCCCCAAAATGGCTTAACGTTTCCGTCTGCCCACCAATAGAAGGAGCGTTTCAGCGATGAAAGTCCTGCTCATCGGCGCAAATGGCCGCACCGGCCGTCACGTTGCCCGGCAACTGCGTGCCGCATCTCTTCCTTTCAAGGTCCTGCTGCGCAAATCGGCGCAACGCGGTGAGTTCGCGGCGCTCGGCGCGCAAATCGTGCTGGGCGATCTGACGCACGATTTCTCCCATGCCTTCGATGACGTCACGCACGTCGTTTACGCGGCGGGATCGGCGGAAAGCGAAGGCGTGAACGAGGAACGCGCGATCGACCGCGACGCCGTTCAACGCACGGCCGACTACGCCAAACGCCGCCGCACGCAGCAACTCGTCGTGATCAGCGCGATCTCGGCGTATTGGCCGGAATCAAGCACGCTCCAACTCAAGCACTACTCGAAGATGAAACGCGAAGCCGACGATTACGTGCAGGCAAGCGGCGTGCCGTATGTCATCTTGCGTCCGGGGGCGCTATCCGATGAAACCGGCCGGGGCACGATCGCGCTCGCAACCAATCGCAACGCCAGTACGTTGCCGGTGTCACGCGACGACGTGGCGCGCGTGACAGTGGCGTGCATTACCCGCGACGTGCGCGACGAGGTGATCGGTTTTGTCGGCGGCGACACGCCCATAGACGTGGCGCTCGACACCGTTCAGACCGCGCCGACCAGCCGGTAGCCCACGCCCGTCTCGGTCACGATGTGCTCGGGCTGGGCGGCGTCGCGTTCGAGCTTCTGCCGTAGATGCGCCATGTAGATGCGCAAATAGTGGTGGCTTTCCACATGTGAAGGCCCCCACACTTCGCGCAACAGCTGACGATGCGTCAATACCCGGCCCGAATGCCGCACGAGCGTGGAAAGCAGCCTGTATTCGATCGGCGTGAGATGCACGGCCGCGCCTGCACGGGTCACCTGACGCAGGCCGAGATCGATGGACACTTCGCCGAATTTCACCAACGGCGATTCACTCGATGCCGCCTGGTTGCGCCGGCGCAAATGCGCGCGAATTCGCGCCATCAGTTCCGATACGCCAAAGGGCTTGGTCAGGTAGTCGTCCGCGCCGGCATCGAGCGCGGCGACCTTTTCTTCCTCTTGCGTACGCGCCGATAGAACGATCACCGGCAGCTCCGTCCAGCTCCGCAGCTCGCGTATCACGTCGAGACCATCCGTATCCGGCAAACCAAGATCCACGATCAGCAGGTCGGGCTTGCGCGTGGCCGCTTCCACCAGGCCTTGCTTGCCCGTTTCCGCTTCGTGCACGGTGATGCCTTCGGCCTCGAGCGACGCACGCACGAAGCGGCGAATCTGCTTTTCGTCCTCGATCAGCACGACGGTGACAGTAGGTTCGCTCATGCGCTTTTCGGGTCGGACTGAGGGAAATCGGCGAAGTCCTGTTCGACTTCATCGAAGAGAGAAGGGACGGGCGGCGCGGGCTCGACCGGCAGCGTGAACCAGAAGCGCGCGCCTTCTATTTGCGTATCTCGAGCGGTCGCGCTCAGGCGATTGTCAGCGCCGATCGTACCACCATGGGCCTCCACGATCGCGCGGCAGATCGAGAGCCCGAGGCCAATACCCGGCTTTGCCGACTCCTTCTCCCCACGCGTGAATTTCTCGAAGACGCGGTCTTCCATATTCGCTGGAAGACCGGGCCCGTTATCGTCTATGTACACACGCACAAAGGGCTTTCCACCCGCGCTGATGTTCTGCGCGCCGATCACGAGTTTCGAGCCTGTCGGCGTGTACTTGGCAGCGTTCTCCAGCAGATTCGAGAAGAGCCGTTCCATCAGCACGGCATCGAGTTGCAGGAACGGCAGGTCGGCCGGCAAGCGGACGTCGACCGGACGGCCATCCAGCACTCGGCGACACGCGCGCAACGCGGCCCCGACCGTTTCTTCGAGCAACGACCATTGCAGGTTCAGGCGCAAGCCACCGGCTTGCAGCCGAGCCATATCGAGCAGGTTTGTCACGATACTCGTCATGCGCAGCGATTCGTCGTGAATCGCCGAGATCAACTCGGCATTTGCCGGCGAACGGGCGTCGCCATGGGCTTGCGCCAGCATCGATGCAAATCCCACGATAGTTGTAAGCGGCGTGCGCAGATCGTGCGAGATTGCGGACAGCAGCGAGTTTCGAAGACGCTCGGACTCCATGCTGACAAGCGCATCACGGGCGATGTCCACGTAATGCACGCGTTCCAGCGCAAGCGCGATCTGCGCGGCAAACGCATCGAGCATGCGCTTCTGCTCGGGCACCTCGAGTTCACTGGCGTTGTGCGTCATCACCGCGAGCACGCCACGCGTTCGCATTGGCGCCTTCAGCGGCAAATAAAGCGCTGCGGCGGCCGGCAACGTATCGGTCCCTCGCCCGGCCGGCTTTTGCTGGTCGTAGACCCATTGGCCGACATCGAGATCAAGCGCACTTTCCTCGAGTAACAAGGCTGTGGCCGAAGGTTCCGAAGGGTCAAGTTTCTGGCGGACTTTATCGGCGGAATCGGGGAGCAAGATGGCGACTTTCGCGCGAAACACTTCGCTGACATGACGCATGCCGATACCCACGATCTGCTCGGTCGCGAGCGCCGCGCCGAGTTCACCCGCCATGGCATACATGGCGCCCGTGCGGCGTTCGCGTTTCGATGCAACGCGTGCTTCGCGCCGCAGACTCGACGTCAGGTGACTGATCACCAGCGAAGTCAGCAACATGCCGGTGAAGGTCAGCAGATATTGCGTGTCCGTGACCGACAACGACATGCGCGGCGGCACAAAAAAGAAGTCGAAGGCGGCTACGCTCAGGAACGACAGAAGCACGCCCGGACCGCGCCCGATTCGCGCTGCCGTATAGATCACGCCGACCAGATATAGCATCACGAGATTGGTGAGATCGAAGCGGTCACGAATCTGGCTGGCAAGCACCGTGATGACTGCGCAGATGGCGACGGCGTACAGGTAGCCACGCGGCGCCGAGCGTTGCTCGCGGGCAGCGCCCAACGTGTCTCGCCATTCACCTCCGACAGCTTTGTCTTTCTGCGTCAGCGCTGGGTTCTTCTCACCTTCGCGGGCGCGAATCAGCGTAAGGTCGAGGTCCCCTGCGCGCTCCGCCAGCCGCTCACCAAACGGCCGTTTTAGCCAGCGATCAAAACCACGTCGCGCCGACGCTCCTGCAACAAGCTTCGATGCATTGCGAGCCTGCGCATAACCAATCAGCGTAGCGACGGCATCCGCGCCAGCCAGCGTGACCGTCTCCGCGCCGAGTTCGGCCGCGAGCTTCAGCGCGGCGAGGGTGCGTTCGCGACGGGCATCGGACAGTTTTTGCAAGCGCGGTGTTTCGACGTACACCGCGATCCAGTCGGAACGCAGACTGGCAGCGAGCCGTGCCGCTGCGCGCACGAGGGTAGGCGCTTCCGGCCCGGGACCGATGCAGACTACCAGCCGTTCACGCGCCTGCCAGATGCGCTCGATAGACCGGTCCGCCCGATACTCACGCATCTGGGCATCGACGCGATCCGCCGTGCGCCGCAGCGCCAGTTCCCGTAGCGCGATCAGATTGCCCTTGCGGAAGAAATTGCGCACGGCATGTTCTGCCTGCTGCGGCATGTACACCTTGCCGTCACGCAGCCGTTCCAGCAGCTCTTCGGGCGGAAGGTCCACGAGCGTCACTTCGTCGGCCTGATCCAGCACGCGGTCAGGAACCGTCTCGAACACGCGGATCTGCGTGATCTGGCCGACGATGTCATTCAGGCTTTCCAGATGCTGGACGTTGACGGTGGTGTAGACATCGATACCCGCGTCGAGCAGCTCATGCACGTCCTGCCAGCGTTTCAGATGACGCGCGCCGGGGACGTTGGAATGCGCGAGTTCATCGACGAGAATCAGTTGCGGATGGCGCAGCAAGGCGGCGTCGAGATCGAAGTCCTGCAGCGAATGGCCGCGGTACGCGATCTGCGCAAGCGGCAGGTGTTCCAGGTCCTCGGTGAGCGCGGCGGTCTCGGTCCGGCCATGCGTTTCCACGATGCCGATAACTACATCGTCGCCCTGCTCCTTGCGCCGCCGCGCGGCAAGCAGCATGGCGTAGGTCTTCCCCACGCCGGCCGATGCGCCAAAAAATATCTTCAGCCGTCCGCGATGACGCTTTTCTTCTTCTCTTTGCAGCTTGTCCAGCAGCTCGTCTGGGTTCGGGCGGTTCATTTTCTGGTGTTCAGGAGCGGTCGCATGCCTGGCGGGAACGAGCATATCGACGCGAAGACCCGGCGCGTCGGTATGCGACTGTCCCAGTATGCTTAACTGGGGCTGACTTGTATCCTCCGCCGTTTGGCCTATGACGTCTGCACAGCCTGCGATGGCTCGAACATTAAGCGCGTTGGCATAAAGACCGGATCAAAGGTCGATGCGCGAGCATAAAAATTGTGTAAAGAAAGAGCGCGGCGCCAGCTCCGTCCATACCCGGTCAGCGCCGCGCCATGTCATTCGCTCAAGGTTGCAGGATCGTCGACCCGGTCGTCCGGCGTGCTTCTAGATCCTCGTGAGCCCTTGCCGCTTCCGAGAGCGGATAACGCTGGCGCACGCTCGTCTTGACCTGCCCCGTCGTCAATACATCGAAGAGCTCAGCGGCCATCTGCTCGAGATCGCTGCGCTTGGCGATATAACTGAACAACGTCGGGCGCGTGAAATAAAGCGACCCGCGCCCGGCGAATTCCGATGAGTCGATCGGCGGCAACGGACCCGACGTATTGCCGAAGCTCACGAACATGCCGAGCGGTGCGAGGCAATCCAGCGACGCCGTATACGTGTCCTTGCCGATCGAATCGTAGACCACGGGAACGCCCGCGCCATTCGTGATTTCACGCACACGCTTCGTGAAATCCTCCCGCGTATAGACGATCGGATGATCGCAGCCATGCGCCTTGGCGAGCGCTGCTTTTTCGTCCGATCCGACCGTGCCGATCACGGTCGCACCGAGCGCCTTCGCCCACTGGCAGGCAAGCATGCCAACTCCGCCCGCGGCGGCGTGAATCAGTACAGTGTCGCCCGCCTTCACACGATAGGTCCTGCGCAACAGATACTGCGCGGTCAGACCCTGCAGCATCACGGAGGCAGCGTCCTCGTAGCTGATAGCCTCGGGCAGGCTCACCACATATTGCGTCGACATGACGCGTTCCTCGGCATAGGCGCCCGGCGGCCGCGACGCATAGGCCACCCGGTCACCGACCTTGAACCCGGTCACGCCCTCACCCACTGCGGTGACCTCGCCCGCCGCTTCCATGCCGATGCCACCCGGCAACGGCATCGGATAAAGCCCGGTTCGGAAATACACGTCGATATAGTTCAGGCCCACCGCGTGATGCTTCACGCGGATTTCGCCTTTGCCCGGCGCGCCCACTTCCACATCGACCCATTTCAATACTTCGGGGCCGCCCGTTTTTTCGAATCGAATTGCTTTTGTCACTGTTGTCTCCGTGTTGAGGGCGCTCGCGCGTCCAATGACCAGCAAACGCAACGCCAAGCCTGGTTTAGCGGCCCTATCTAAGCGGCCCTGCCCAGGCGCAGCTTCAAGTCGTCGAGAATCATGCGCGCCGTTGCGAGGTTCGTGGCGCACGCGACGTTATGGACGTCGCAGGCGCGAACCAAAGCGTTGATGTCCGGCTCGTGCGGCTGTGGCGTCATGGGGTCGCGCAGGAAGATCACCAGGTCGACCCGGCCCTCCGCCAGTTCAGCGCCAATCTGCAGGTCGCCGCCAAACGGCCCGGACAACTTGCGCTCCACCTCCAGTCCGTGAGCTGCCGCGATACGCGCGCCGGTCGTGCCCGTTGCCAGCAGCCGGCACTGCGCGAGCGTCGCCGCGAACTCGCCGGCCAGCGCCACGATGTCATCCTTTTTCATGTCGTGCGCGATCAGCGCGACGCGTGGGTTCATCGAATGTCTCTCTGTCATGGGTTGTTATTGGTTCGGTGCCGATACTTCAATACATCGATACGTCAGTAAGTGCCCGGATACGCGCCGCCGTCGATCAGCAGGTTTTGTCCCGTGATGTACCCCGCATGCACGCTGCACAAATAAGCGCACGCCTTGCCGAACTCTTCCGGCGAGCCGAAGCGGCCGGCGGGCAACTTGCTCATGCGGCGCTTCTTGGCTTCTTCCACGCTGATGTTGTTCGCCTTCGCGTCGGCCGCGAACGTGGTGACGAGGCGGTCGGTGTCGAAGGAACCTGGCAGCAGGTTGTTGATGGTCACGCCGCTTGCCGCCACCTTGCGCGACAATCCCGCGATAAACCCCGTCAGCCCCGAACGCGCGCCGTTCGACAAGCCCAGCACGTCGATAGGCGCCTTCACCGACGAACTCGTGATGTTCACGATCCGCCCGAAACCCCGTTCGATCATGCCGTCGAGCGTCTGCTTGATCAGCTCGATAGGCGTGAGCATGTTCGAGTCGAGCGCCTTGATCCAGTCATCGCGGGAAAACTGGCGGAAGTCGCCCGGCGGCGGACCACCGGCGTTATTCACGAGAATGTCGGGCGCCGGACAAGCGGCCAGCGCCGCCGCGTGCCCCTCCGGCGAGGTGATGTCGCAGGCGACCGCCGTCACGTTCACGCCATAGTTCGTTCGAATGTGCTCCGCCGTGGCTTCCAGCGGCCCCGCCGTGCGCGCCACGATCACGAGGTTGACGCCTTCGGCGGCCAACGCTTCCGCGCAGCCGCGCCCCAAACCCTTGCTGGCTGCACATACGAGCGCCGTGCGCCCCTTGATTCCCATGTCCATTGCTGTCCCTTTGTAGTTGTCCGCTAGTTGCCCGCGCTTTGACAGGTTTGCACCGGTCAAAGCGGGATTTCGAATGTCGGCCGGATCCCGGCTCGCAATCATGCATTGGATCGCATGATGCAATTCTAGAAGAATGAGGGATCGGACGTCGGCCGTGCAATAGACCGGATGGCCTGTCGCCCGCAATCTCCACTTTCAGCGCCCCTAATTTGGGTAAACTGGCGGCACTGCCCAAGCTCAGCAATTGAAACCGCCCTGCACGCGCGGTTTGAAAGCAGCCGCACCGACAATCTGCGTCACAAGCATGACCCGAATCCACATTTAATGCCGCGGCAACCGCGCGAACACCATGAACCAGGACAGCCGCTTTCCGAATCTTTTCATCCTCAACCACCCGCTGATCCAGCACAAGCTGACTCACATGCGGGACAAGGACACGTCCACCCGTACATTCCGCGAATTGCTGCGCGAAATCACGCTGCTGATGGGTTACGAGATCACGCGCAACCTGACACTGACCACGAAGCGTGTCGAGACACCGCTCGTCACCATCGACGCACCTGTCATTGCGGGCAAGAAGCTCGCCATCGTGCCCGTGCTGCGCGCCGGCATCGGCATGTCGGACGGGCTGCTGGACCTGATTCCGTCGGCACGCGTGGGGCACATCGGGGTGTATCGGGCGGAAGATCACCGGCCGGTCGAGTATCTCGTGCGCCTGCCCCCGGATCTCGAGGAGCGCGTGTTCATCTTGTGCGACCCGATGCTCGCGACCGGCTATTCGGCAGTGCACGCGGTCGACGTCATGAAACGGCGCAAGGTGCTGGGTGAAAACATCATCTTCGTCGCGCTGGTCGCGGCGCCTGAAGGCGTGAAGGTTTTCTCCGATGCCCACCCTGACGTGAAGCTTTACGTCGCCTCGCTCGATTCCCATTTGAACGAGCATGCATACATTGTCCCGGGCCTGGGGGACGCCGGCGACCGGCTGTTCGGCACCAAGAACTGACGGAAAGCCCGGCGAACCTACGGCTCATCGCGTCGCCGCCATAGGGCCAATGCCTGCCGGACGGGCGCGCCATGATAAAATTCGGGTCCGCCAAATGCGTTGATGCAGCATTGAGGCAGCCTTGCCGCGGTTTTTTCGCGCCCGGCAGGCCCCGTCATGTAAGCAGCGGGAACATACATGTCGGCTGGCGAAAAACGCTGCGCAGGGAAGCTGAAAGAAAGCTGCACCAAGCTGCATAAGGCGGCGACATTGACACACAGGCGTGCGAGAACAGCTCGGGCGCGATGGAGAAAGGTATGGCGGGTCATTCAAAATGGGCCAACATCAAGCATAAGAAAGCGGCCACCGACGCCAAGCGCGGCAAGGTCTGGACGCGTCTTATCAAGGAAATTCAGGTTGCAGCGCGCATGGGCGGCGGAGAAATCGACACAAATCCGCGCCTGCGGCTCTCCGTCGAGAAGGCGTACGACGCCAACATGCCCAAGGACAACATCAACCGCGCGATCCAGCGCGGGGTGGGCGGCGTGGACGGCGCGACCTACGAAGAAATCCGCTACGAAGGTTATGGCATTGGCGGCGCGGCGATCATCGTGGACACCATGACGGACAACCGGACCCGCACGGTTGCGGAAGTGCGCCACGCGTTCTCGAAGTTCGGCGGCAACATGGGCACGGACGGATCGGTCGCGTTCATGTTCGACCACGTCGGCCAGTTCCTGTACGCACCCGGCACGCCGGAAGACAAGCTGATGGAAGCGGCGCTCGAAGCGGGCGCGGACGACGTGGTGACGAACGACGATGGCAGCATGGAAGTGGTGTGTCCGGCCAACGACTTTCAAAAGGTGAAGGACGCGCTGGAAGCTGCCGGCTTCAAGGCTGAAGTCGCCGAAGTGATCATGAAACCGCAGACTGAAGTCGAATTCACGGGCGAAGACGCCGCGAAAATGCAGAAATTGCTCGATGCGCTGGAAAATCTTGACGACGTGCAAGAGGTTTATACCAACGCAACAATCGACGAAGAGTAACGCGGGTTGGTAAGGGGCTTGTCTTTCACGCGCTGGAAATTGCAGCAGGCGAAGTCGAGAACCCAAAGCATTTCTGGCCCGATTGGTGCATGCGCGTTCAGCAGCCGTTCCGGGTCTGCAGAGAAACAAGCCGCAAACGGCTTTTGACGGCCGGGTTTAAAGACGCGAAGTCGTGTGACGCAGCCGTTATCGGCGCGAGCCCTCTTCTCTCTCTCATGATCCCTGCGGCCACTGACAGTCAGCCGGAATGCAGCAAAGCAAAACTGCGGAGGCGCGGTGAACCGGTTCAGGAAGAACTCACCGGTTCGCGCTGCCAGCCGCCACGAATTTCTTAAGGTCTTCGAGGTTTAAATGAAGTTACTCGTCGTCGGTTCGGGCGGTCGCGAACATGCGCTCGCGTGGAAGCTCGCGCAGTCGCCGCGCGTGCAGATGGTTTATGTCGCGCCGGGTAACGGCGGCACGGCTCAGGACGAACGTCTGCTGAATGTCGACATCACGGATCCAGCCGCACTCGCCGATTTCGCCGAGAAAGAGCAGATTGCGCTGACCGTGGTCGGCCCCGAAGGCCCGCTCGCGGCGGGTATTGTCAACCTGTTCCGCTCGCGCGGCCTGAAGATCTTCGGCCCGACCAAAGAAGCGGCGCAACTCGAAAGCTCGAAGGACTTTGCCAAGGCGTTC
>NZ_CAXTGZ010000032.1:0-22390 GCF_964243625.1 uncultured Caballeronia sp. | reverse complement strand
AGCGCAAAACCCGTGAAATGAAGTCCCGCCACGGACAGTGGCTAATAGTGCTAAAAAAATCAGCTAGAACAGACCGCGCGGTAGCGTAAGAAGCAACAACCCGGCATCACCCCCGCCCACTGTACCGAACCCCGCGACTCAAGCGCCAGCATAAAAAACCGCCCGAACAACCACACCGAGACTTCCGTGCAAAGATCCATCGCCACAGTATCCATCAGCGGTACGCTCATCGAAAAGCTGAAAGCCATCAGCGCAGCCAGCTTCGACGGTGTCGAAATCTTCGAAAACGATCTCCTTTACTTCGACGGTTCTCCCGCTGACGTCAAACGCATCTGCGCCGATCTCGGACTCAGGATCATGCTGTACCAGCCGTTCCGCGACTTCGAAGGCGTCAGCGCCGACAAACTCGCGCGCAACCTCGAACGCGCCCGCCGCAAGTTCGACCTGATGCATCAACTGGGCACGGATCGCATTCTGGTCTGCAGCAATGCATCACCAGATACGATCCGCGACGATGCGCTGATCATCGATCAGCTCGGAAAGTTCGCCGACCTTGCGCGCGCCGAAGGCGTGATCGCAGGTTACGAAGCGCTCGCGTGGGGCCGGCATGTCAACTCCTACAAGCACGCATGGCGCCTGGTCAATACGCTCGATCACGCCAACCTCGGCCTGATTCTCGATAGCTTCCATACGCTGTCCATAGGCGATTCGCTTGATGAAATCGCCAGCATCCCCGCCGATCGCATCACGTTCGTGCAGATCGCCGATGCCCCCAGAATGGCAATGGACGTGCTCGAATGGAGCCGCCATTACCGCTGTTTTCCCGGGCAAGGCGATCTGGATGTGACGGCCTTCACGCGTGCAGTGCTGGCATCGGGTTACGCGGGACCCCTGTCGCTCGAAATCTTCAACGATGGCTTTCGCGCAGCGCCCAATGCGGCGACTGCTGTCGATGGTTATCGTTCGCTGCTCTTTCTCGAGGAGCAATGCGCGGGGGCTTCGAAGGAGACGTTGTTCCATCCGCCGGCCGCGCCTGCGCACGCAGGCTTCCAGTTTCTCGAATTCGCCGTCGATGCAAACAGCGGCCGGACGCTCTCACAATGGCTTGAACGCATGGGATTTCGCGCAGCGGGGCGGCACCGGTCGAAGCAGGTGACGCTCTACGTGCAGGGCGACGCGAGCATTCTGCTCAACGAAGAGGCCAACTCGTTTGCGAGCGAGTTTCATGAGGCGCATGGGTTGTCCGTGTGTGCATCGGCGTATCGGGTCGACAATGCTGCGCAAGCCTTCGAGCGCGCAGCGGCATTCGGCTTCGTCCCGTTTTCAGGCAGGGTGGGGCCGAACGAACGCGTGGTGCCGAGCGTGCAGGCGCCGGATGGAAGCCTGCAATATTTTGTCGATGAAGCGCCCGGCGAACCCACGCTTTACGAAACCGATTTCAATCTCGGCAATATCGAAAGCAAGAGCGGTGCGGATCCGCTGCAGTGTATTGACCACGTTTGCCTGAACCTCCCCGCCGATACGCTCGACACGTGGGTGCTGTACTTCAAGGCTACCTTCGGTTTTGATGCAGAAGCTTCCGTGCTCTTGCCGGACCCGTACGGCCTTGTCAGAAGCCGGTCGTTGCGCAGTCGCGACGGGTCTGTGCGGATCGTGCTGAATGCGTCGGCAGACCGGCATACATCGGTGGTTGAATCGCTCTCTAAGTACCACGGCTCGGGGCTCAATCACGTCGCGTTCGCGACCCGCGATATCTTTGCGACCGTCGCTGCGTTGCGTACGCAAGGCGTGCCGTTGCTGCGCATTCCGCGCAACTACTACGACGACCTGCAAGCCCGTTTTGGATTCGACGATACGCAGATCGAGCGCATGTGCGAAGGCGGCATTCTTTATGATCGCGATCCCGATGGCGGAGAGTTTCTACACGTTTACACGGAGCAATTCAACGAACGCTTTTTCCTCGAGATCGTGGAACGCCGTGGCGGCTACGAAGGATACGGCGCGGCGAACGCGCCCGTGCGCCTTGCCGCCCATGCGCAGCGGCGCGCGCAGGCATAGGGACACGTGCAGAGAGTTTGACGCCTCGCCGCCTGAGGCGATAATCTGTTCACGCGCTTGCTGCGACTGGACATCGGACATTACGGATGACCAGGCCTCAGGCGAATGTGAGCGGACTTTCTCTGAGGTGATTTTCGATGAACAACGATGCTTCCCTGCCTGGCGCTGCCTCGGCGCAAATGCTGCAGGGCGACAACCCCCTCGGCGTCGCCGGCCTCGAATTTGTCGAGTTTTCCAGCCCGGATCCTGACCGGCTGCGTGCGCTCTTCGAGCAACTCGGTTTTACGCAGGTTGCCCGCCATATCAGCAAGGACGTCACGCTGTACCGGCAAGGGAACATGAATTTCCTCGTCAACGCCGACGACGATTCGTTCGCCACCCGCTTTGCGCAGACGCATGGCGTGGGCATATGTGCAATCGGCCTTCGCGTGCTGGATGCGCCTATCTCGCACGAACGCGCCGTCGAGTTTGGGGCCTGGGATTTCGAAGGCGAACGGCTTGGACCGAACGAGTTGATGATTCCCGCGATCCAGGGCATTGGCGACTCGCATATTTATTTCGTGGATCATTGGGAGGGCCGGGACGCGCCACCGAGCGAGAAAGCGAAGTCCATCTACGACATCGATTTCAAATGGCTCGATGCACAGACCACAAGATCTGCATTGCATGACAACGACGCAGGGCTCGTCAAGGTCGATCACTTTACGCAGACCGTTGGGGCTGGCCGGCTTCCGGACTGGCTGGAGTTCTATCTCCAGGTGCTCCATTTCAAGGAGATCCACGCAATACATCCCGACTGGAAAGTCGCACAGGATCTGCCCGTGATCGTCTCGCCATGCCAGACGTTCAGCATTCCGGTGTATGAAGAAGGCACGTACCGTACGAGCCTGATGCAGGACTATCTGCCCGATCACAGCGGCGAAGGCGTGCAGCATATCGCACTGGCATCGAAGAATATCTTTGCTTCCGTCGACATCTTGCGTGCACGCGGCATGCGCTTCGTGCAGCCGCCGGCAAAATACTACGAACAACTCGATGCACGCTTGCCCGGTCATGGACTGGATGTGGAGGCATTGCGTTCACGCGGCATTCTCGTCGATGGCCGTATAGCCGAGGACGGCAAGCCGTTGCTCTTCTTGCAGACTTTCATCCAGCACGAGGCCGGGGACATGTTCTTCGAAATCGTGGAGCGGCGCGGTGGGGAAGGGTTCGGCGAAGGGAATCTGATTGCGCTGGGGAAGGCGCGAGAAGTCTGATTCGTCAACGTCTAGCACCGTCTAGTGCAAACCCGAATAATGCGCGATTACCGAACGAATGCGTTCGATAAACATACGTGTTTTCTAATATTCCGTTGCCCGGACTCGGCCTTCGCTCTATTGTGACGACATACCGGCACGGCTAACAAGCGGCGAGTGATCAACAAGGCACTCGGACATGCAGTGCCTTTTTCCGTAAGCAAGAAATCAATTTAATAGATTAGGAACGCTGATCAAAGTGTCCATCAAGCGTTATAGCGGCAGTTTTCAGCAACGGCTTCCAGCAGTGAGCTGCGGCGTAGGTATCATCACCGCTTTTAATGGGCGGACCACCGGTCCAATAACATCGCTCGCGCATAAAACCGCAGGGCGGGATCCAATATTTCGATTCAGGAGACGCGTCATGCAAGACGTTCACCAATCCCACGCGGTTCATACGGCCGCGCCGGCCGCAGTTCGCACACGGTCGCGCACGCGCTTCGTGATCCTCGCGCTGCTGGCAGTCGGTACGATGATCAACTATCTGGACCGCACGGTCCTCGGCATTGCAGCGCCGACCATGACGAAGGAGCTCGGAATCGATGCCGCCGTGATGGGGATCGTCTTCTCCGCCTTCTCCTGGACATACGCGCTGGCGCAGATTCCGGGCGGCGTTTTTCTGGACCGCTTCGGCAGCAAGGTCACCTACTTTCTCGCGCTGACGTTCTGGTCGTTCTTCACGTTGATGCAGGGTTTCGCCGTCGGACTCAAGTCGTTGCTGCTGTTTCGCTTCGGGCTCGGCGTCAGCGAAGCGCCATGCTTCCCGGTTAACAGCCGCGTGGTCGCCACATGGTTCCCGCAGCATGAGCGGGCACGCGCCACGGGCATTTATACCGTTGGCGAATACCTCGGTCTCGCGTGTTTTGCGCCGGCCTTGTTCTGGATCATGGGCAACTTCGGCTGGCGCTCCTTGTTCATTGTGGTGGGCGTAATCGGCATTGTGTTCGGGATGGTCTGGTGGCTGTTTTATCGCGAGCCGCATGATTCGAAGTCGGTGAACCAGGCTGAGCTCGACTACATTTCCGCGGGCGGCGGCCTCGAGCCGGCGGGCGGTCAGCAGACCATGGCTTTCTCGTGGGGCAACGTCGGCAAGCTGCTCAAGCGCCGTCAGATCGCGGGTGCGTGCCTCGGGCAGTTTGCGGGCAACACCACGCTCGTATTTTTCCTGACGTGGTTCCCGACCTACCTTGCCACCGAACGTCACATGGGCTGGCTCAAGGTCGGCTTCTTCGCGGTGATGCCGTTTCTTGCGGCGGCGGTCGGCGTGATGTTCGGCGGCTGGATCTCCGATCTTCTGCTCAAGCGCACCGGCTCGGCCAACATTGCACGCAAGTTGCCGATCATCTTCGGCTTGCTGGGGGCATCGACGATCATTGCCGCGAACTACGTCAGCAGCGACGCACTGGTCATCACCATTCTCTCGATCGCATTCTTCGGGCAAGGCATGGTCGGGCTCGGCTGGACGTTGATCTCGGATATCGCGCCAAAAAATCTGATGGGACTGACGGGCGGCATCTTCAATTTTTGCGCAAACCTTGCGGGCATCGTTACGCCGCTGGTGATCGGCCTGATCGTGGCGAAGACGGGCTCGTTCTTCTACGCGCTGTCGTACGTAGGCGCGGCGGCGCTCGTTGGCGCGCTGTCGTACATCTTCATAGTCGGCGACGTTCGCCGCGTTGAAATTGCAGACTGAGTGTTCCGCAGTTCCAACTTCTTAAGGCATGCAGCGATGATTAGCGGAAAAACTACCCTTATTGCGCACCTGGGTTATCCCACGGAAGCCTTCAAGGCGCCCATGATCTACAACCCGTGGTTCGAGCAGAAGGGCATCGACGCAGTGGTGGTGCCGATGGGCGTCAAGCCTGACGATTACGCCGCGTTCGTGAAGTCGCTCTTCCGTTTGAGCAACATTCGCGGCGCGCTGGTCACCATGCCGCACAAGGTGACGACTACGAATCTTGTCGACGAACTCACGCCCACCGCGCGCATTGCGGGCGCTTGCAACGCCATCCTGCTGCGTCCGGATGGAAGCTTGCTCGGCGATCAGTTCGATGGCGCCGGTTTCACGCGTGGCGTCGAACGCAAGGGCCGTCCGTTGAAAGGCGCGCGTGCATTCGTGCTGGGCAGCGGCGGAGTGGGTTCTGCTATTGCGGCGTCGCTGGCGGCCTCCGGGGTATCGGCGCTAGCGCTCTTCGACACCAGCAGCGCATCCGCCGATGCACTCGCCGCCCGTTTGCGCAAGCACTATCCCGAGCTCGAAGTGACGACAGGTTCGAAAGACCCGGCGGGCTACGACGTGGTGGTCAATGCAACGCCTATCGGCATGAACGCGAACGATCCGCTGCCTTTCGATATTGACCGGATTTCACCGTCCACGTTCGTGGGCGAGGTCGTGATGAAGTCAGAGTACACGCCGCTCTTGCATGCAGCCAAAGAGAAGGGCTGTGCAGTGCAGGTCGGCACCGACATGCTGTTCGAGATGATCCCGGCGTATCTGGAATTCTTCGGTTTTGGCACAGCCACGGCGGACGAGTTGCGCGCAGTTTCCCAGATCAAATACTGAGGGCGAAGTCATGAAGAAGGTAATGGTGATCAACGGGCCCAACCTGAACTTGCTGGGTTTGCGCGAGCCCGATCAGTACGGCCATGACACGCTCGATACGGTGGAAACGCTGTGCATGCAGGCAGGTGACAAGCTGGGCGTCGCGGTGGAATGCAGGCAGTCGAATCATGAGGGCGTGCTGATCGACTGGATTCATGAGGCCGGGCGCGAGGTCGCGGCCGGTGCCATGCTGGGCGTAGTAATGAATCCGGGTGCTTATACGCATACATCGGTCGCGCTACACGATGCAATCAAGGGCGCGAGCGTTCCGTTGATCGAACTGCATATCTCGAACGTGCATGCGCGCGAATCGTTCCGGCATCACTCGTTCATCTCGCCGGCGGCACGCGGGATTATCGTGGGGCTGGGCGTGAAGGGCTATGCCATTGCAATCGATGCGCTGGTCCAGGTGACATCGAAGTAACGCTCAAGGCTTTTCTTTATCGGCCGCGAGCGAACGCAAGATGCCGATAAACTCCTGCACCGGTTGCGCAGGGAATTCGTGCTTGCGCGTGACGATCCCATAGCTTGTCATGACGCGGCGTATCGGAACAGGAAGCTGTCCCAGCAAGCCATTGTTCACATACTTCTCGACGGCGGCTTGTGGTTGCAGCGAAATCATGTCGGTCGCCTGCAAGAGTTCCAGCGCGGAAAATATCGATGTCAGCTCCACCATCCCGACCGGTACGGGGATGGCCGCGGCTGCGAACGTCTCCTCTAATAACTGCCTGATCGCCGTTACCTGCGGATAAAGAATCCACGGCCATTCCGCGAGATCGGCCAGTTCCAGCTTCCGCTTTTTCAATAATGGATGATGGCTTCCTGCCACCACGCAAACCGGCTCCGCCGCGAGCACCTCGAAGTCGAACAACGCATGATGACGCGGCTCGGTCAGACGGCCGACCATCACGTCGATCTTTTTTTCATCGAGCCAGATTGCAAGCTGATCGCTGCTGAGTTCAAACAGCTTCACGACGAGTTGCGGCCGTTGCCGCCGGATCTCCCCGATACCCGCCGTCACCAGTTGCGCCGCCGACGCCGATATAGCGCCGACCGTGATGTGCCCATATCCGCCGTTTTTCAACGTCGTGAATTCGCTCACGAAGCGCCCGAGGTCGCCCAGCGCGGTGTTCGCATAACGCAGCGCGAGATGCCCCAGCTCGGTCGGCCGCATCTCGCGCGGCAGGCGTTCGAAGAGCGGCGCGTCCAGCAAGCCTTCTATATCGCCCAGGATTTTCGTGGCGGCAGGCTGTGTCATGTGCATCTGCTCGGCGGTGATCCGCATGTTGCGCGTGCGGCCGAGGATGTCGAGCAATTGCAGGTGCCGGTAGCGCAGGCGGGCGAGGACGGTCGATGGAAGCAGTGACGAAGGTCGGGACATAGGGACGAGTGAAGGGTAAACCTGCATCTACTCATAACCGGATGGAATCGATTGTAGTCAATAATCGATTGGATGTTTATCGCGCCAATGCATAGAGTGGTGCCAGATGAAATAGACCGGGCAGATCCGGCGTCCTCACGATGGAGACAACACACATGCAGACTCAGGCCCTCTCGTCCCAGCCGTTGGCGAGCGCCGTGCGCAAGGCGCGACTGCGCCTCACGCCATTTCTCGCGCTGATGTTCGCGCTTTCCATGCTAGACCGCTCCAACGTCGGCTTCGTCAAGCAGGCGCTGCAGGTCGATTCCAATATCGGCAACGCAGCGTTTGCGCTGGGCGCCGGGATCTTCTTCATCGGTTATGCGGTGTTCGAGATTCCGAGCAACATGATGCTGCATCGCGTGGGTGCAAAGGTCTGGCTGAGCCGCATCATGGTGACGTGGGGGCTGGCGTCGGCGGCCATGATGTTCGCGCACAACGAGACCGCGTTCTATGTGCTGCGCTTCATTCTCGGCGTCGCCGAAGCGGGGTTTTCGCCCGGCGTGATCCTTTATTCGACCTACTGGTTTCCAGCACGCGAACGCGGCAAGGCGCTCGGAATCTATTATTTCGGCGTCCCGGTCGCACTCGTGCTCGGCAGTCCGTTATCCGGCTACCTCATGGAAGTCATGGGCGGTTTGCTCGGGCTGCGCAACTGGCAATGGATGTTCCTGATCGAAGGGCTCGCGGCTTCCGTGGTCGGCGTGATCGCATTCTTCTATCTCGTGAGCAAACCGCGTCAGGCGAAATGGCTGACCGATGCCGAAAAAGATGCGCTCGAATCGGCGATCGCCGCGGAGGACCGGCTGAAGGTCGCCCATGGTCCGTCGACCGCGCTTGCCGCGCTCGCGAACTGGAACGTACTGCGTTTTGTCGCCATTTACTTTGCGATCCAGGTCAGCGTGTATGGCGTGATCTTCTATCTGCCGACGCGTATATCCGAATTGACGGGGACCGCGATTGGCGCGAAGGTGGGCTTTCTCACCGCGATCCCATGGTTCTGTGCACTGGTCGCGTTGCGCTTCGTGACGGGTTACGCCGATGCCCGCGGCAAGCATCGCGAGGTCGCGGTGGTGATGCTGGTCATGGCGGCAGCGGGCATTGGCCTCTCGACGATGGGCACGCATCTCGTCCCCGTTCTGTTTGCATTCTGCATTGCGACGGTCGGCTTTGTGGTCGTTCAACCGCTGTTCTGGACACTGCCTACGGCGTACTTGAGCGGGACCGCGGCGGCAAGCGGTATCGCGATGATCGGTGCGTTGGGCAATCTCGGCGGTTTCATTGCGCCGACATTGAAGACCGCTGTCGAAAGCTTCTTTCAGAGTCAGCGTGCCGGCATGGGCGCGCTTGCGGTGGCGGGTGTGATCGGCGTGCTGCTGCTGTTGAGCATCGGCATGAAAGGGCGGCGGCAGGAAGCGGGCGACCTGGCTGCATCGAAAACGGCATCGCGTTGAGCCTCGCGCACCCCACGCAAAATACGGAGATACGCATTATGAAACCAGTAGTTGAAACTGCTCCTGCAAACACTGCGACGGTCCGCCTGAATGCCATCGATGATGTCCTCATCGCTCGCCATCAACTCGTCGCGGGCATGCAGCTCGCCGATGGCGACATCACCGTGCGCGGTTTGATCCCGGCGGGGCACAAGGTCGCCGTCAAAGCAGTCTCGCAAGGGCAACCCGTCCGACGCTACGGGCAGATCA
Organism: uncultured Caballeronia sp.; assembly: GCF_964243625.1. Taxonomy (NCBI): domain Bacteria; kingdom Pseudomonadati; phylum Pseudomonadota; class Betaproteobacteria; order Burkholderiales; family Burkholderiaceae; genus Caballeronia; species uncultured Caballeronia sp. The sequence continues at coordinate 13,312 of NZ_CAXTGZ010000032.1, read as the reverse complement.
TCGGCTTTGCGAAGCGCGACATCGATGTCGGCGAACACGTGCACGTGCATAACCTCGCAATGGGCGATTTCGATCGCGACTACGCGTTCGGCGAAGATGCAAAACCCACGCAACACGCGGTGCAGCCCGCAAGTTTTCTCGGCATCCGCCGTCCCGATGGACGCATTGCGACGCGCAACTATATCGGCGTGCTCACATCGGTAAATTGCTCGGCTACCGCCGCACGGGCTATCGCCGATTATTTTCGCCGCGATGTGCATCCTGAAGCGCTCGCCGCATTTCCGAATGTCGATGGCGTGGTCGCGCTCACGCATGGTCAGGGCTGCGCGGTCGACTCCGAAGGCGAAGCCCTGAAGATGCTTCGCCGCACGCTCGGCGGCTACGCGCGGCATGCGAACTTCGCCGGCGTGCTGCTGGTCGGCCTCGGTTGCGAAACGAATCAGATCGACGGTTTGCTCCAGGAGCAGCACCTCGAAACAGGCGCCCGGCTCAAGACCATGACGATTCAGGCAACGGGCGGCACCGCGCGCACGGTAGCTGCGGGTATCGAGGCGATCAAGGTCATGCTCGTGGAAGCGAACGAGGTCGTGCGTGAACGCGTCGATGCCAGCCACCTCGTGATCGGCCTGCAATGCGGCGGCTCGGATGGGTATTCGGGGATCACGGCGAACCCGGCGCTGGGCGCCGCGGTCGATCGTCTCGTCGCACATGGCGGCACGGCGATCCTGTCGGAGACGCCGGAGATTTACGGCGCGGAGCATTTGCTGACGCGACGGGCGGTATCGAAGGAAGTGGGCGACAAGCTCGTCGAGCGCATTCACTGGTGGGAAGAATATTGTGCGCGGATGAACGCTGACCTGAACAACAACCCGTCGGCGGGCAACAAGGCGGGGGGCCTTACAACCATCCTTGAAAAATCGCTCGGCGCGGTGGCGAAGGGCGGCACGACCAATCTCGTCGATGTCTACAAGTACGCGGAGCATGTCAGCGCGCGTGGGCTTGTGTTCATGGACACGCCGGGTTATGACCCGGTGTCCGCGACGGGGCAGGTTGCGGGTGGCGCGAACCTGATCTGCTTCACGACCGGACGCGGCTCGGCTTACGGATGCGCGCCGTCGCCATCGCTCAAGTTCAGCACGAATACCGCTTTGTGGAAGCGTCAGGAAGAAGACATAGATCTGAACTGCGGTTCGATTCTCGATGGCGAAAAGAGCATTGATGAACTCGGCCAGGAGATCTTCGAACTGATGCTGGCGACGGCATCGGGCACGTTGTCGAAGAGCGAAGTGCACGGGTATGGGCAGAACGAATTCGTGCCCTGGCAGATTGGCGCGATCACCTGAAATTCCAGATGGCGCGCGGTTTTCCTTGTGCGCGTCAACGCGCGTCGGCGAGTGTGCATCGATTAGTCGATCCCGCTCGCCGCACGCCCGGCATAAAGCAGCTCAGTGCGATTGCCACGACGGACGCGCCTGCCGCGAAAAAATACACCGGTTGAAACGACCCGGCCACGCTCTTGCACAAACCGCCGAGCACGTTACCGAGCGCGCCCCCTGCACCGAATGACGCTTCGCAAATTCCGCACACGATAGCCGCGAGCGCCGGTTCACTCGTCTTGCCGACATACGCATGCAACAACCCGAAGAGCGGAAAGAACGAGAAGCCGAACGCAACGGCTGCGATCATCAACGCATAAACGCCGGGACGCGATGCCGCTATCAACGACGCGCACAGCAATAGAATCCCTGCGCTGACAAGCGCCGTGCGCATGCCGTCACGTTGCGGTTGTGAGGCAGAAGATCGTGCGTCGCCTATCATGCCGAGCGTCAGGCCGCTTACCGCACCCACGAAGCCGACGAGCGCCCAGGCATGTGCGGTTACATCGAGTCCGAGATGCAGGTCATCGTGCGCATAAGCCGAGAAATAGGTGATGAACGGCACGCCGGCGAAGCCCGAGAGCAACGCGATTGCGTACACGAGCTGCCAGCGCCGCGAGAACAGCGTCGGCGCGGCGAACCGTGGCCCCTTGACTCCTGGCTGCGCTTTCACGCGCGTATCCGGCCGTCCAAGCCGTGCAAACATCAGCAAGATCACGACACTCAGCAGTGCCGTGAACAACGCGCTCACAAGCCACACGGAACGCCATCCCCACGCTGCCATCAACCCCGGCACCATGAGCCCGTTGAGCAACACGCCATAGTTGGTGCCGCTACCGATCACGCCAATGGCTTTCGCTTGATGACGTTCATCGATCAAAGGCGCGACGAGCGCCATCATGGGCACCCACGTCGCCGCTGCGAACGCGTTGAGTGCAACAAGCACAACTCCCATGACCCAGGTGTGATCGGCAAAGGCCAGGCACGCAAGCCCGACAGCCGATAACGCGGTGGCCCCCAGCATGACTCTTGCTGCGCCGAAACGCGAAGCAGCAAGGCCGGACAGCAACGCCACCAGCACATTCGCGATTTGCCGGGCTGCGGTGATGTATCCCGCTTGCGCATACCCGAAGCCAAGATCGTGTTTCATCGCGGGCAGGACAACCGGAAACAAGTACACACCAAAGCCATAAGTTGCGGCTATGACGGCCGCAAGCAACAACGTAAGCGCGAGTTGCCTTGATGCGGTGACGCGAGGCAAAGCATCCATGACGAGCTACCGAAAGAAGGGATAAATCCATTCTCGGCAATTCGTCTCCATGACGGAAATGATTTAATTTACTATCATCCAGTAAATCACTTCATCATTCGAGCGACCATGAATCTTGATCCAGGCTTGTTGCGTGCGTTTATCGCCGTCACCGAAGCGGGAGGCTTCACCAAGGCCGCCCGTCGGCTGAACCTGACGCAATCTGCCATCAGTCACCAGATCAGGCGCCTGGAAGAAGAGGTCGGCAGGCCGCTGCTTTACCGCACAACGCGCACGCTGACACTGACCGAGGACGGCGAGGATTTCCTGCGCTACGCCACGCAAATCCTCGATGCAATGCAAGCGGTCACGCGGCGTTTTCATTCATCACCGGCATCGGGCGTGGTGCGGTTCGGCGCACCGGATATCTTCATGGGCGAGCGCCTGCCCGTGTTGCTGACGCAATTTTCGCGGGCGTTTCCAAACGTGCGGCTCGATGTCAGCGTTGGCATGAGCATCGATTCGGAAGCGATGGTTGCCGCGCAGGAGCTCGATCTCGCGGTGGTGTTGTGCGTGAAGAGCCACAAGCACGGAAGTGGCGACGAAGGCATTGTGCTGCGGCGCACGCGGTTTGTATGGGCGGCGGCCGAATCGTTCGAGGCACGCGAAGGCGCGTCATTGCCGCTGGCGTTTTTTCCGGCGCCTTGTGTGAACCGGCGCGTGGCCGTCGAAACGCTCGATAGCTTGCCCGTGGACTGGCATGTGGCGTTCACATCGTCGAGTCAGTCGGGCATTCGTGCAGCCGTCATGGCCGGCCTTGCGATCACCGTGCTGACACGAGACGACCTTGAACCGGGCATCGCCGTGATCGATGGGCAATACGGTTTGCCCGCATTGCCCGAAGCCGAGTTCAGGCTGCTGTGGGGCAAGGGCGAAAAGACGCTGGCGGCGAAGGAGTTCGGGCGTCTGGTTCTCGATACCCCGGTTGAACATCCGTTGCGCTCGCGGGAGGCCAGAGCCGCGTGATCTGTCGCATGACAGAAATTCAAGGGTCAGGTGAACTGATTGATCGGTTAGATAAAGTTATTGGAGCTCATCCGGTATTTATCACATGATTGGGATCGTCCTGGCGGCGGTCATGTTCATCGTCGCTGGCATCACGAGCCATTACTCAGGGAGTTCCGCATGAATCGATCCGCCACTGTCCATAATGAAGATGCAGAGATTGCCTACGACGTTGAAGGCCAAGGGCCGTTGCTTTTATTGATCGTCGGGGGAAATGGTGACAGCAGTCGTTTCATCAGACTCTCGGCGCAACTAGCCGATCGCTACACAGTCGTCCGTTACGACCGCCGTGCGAATTCGCGCAGTACCGGCGACAAACATGCCGAAATGAACATGGCGCAACAAGGCCGGGATGCTGCCGCCGTCATCCATGCGATGGGCGGTGAACCGGCGTTCGTGTTCGGCAACAGCGCCGGCGCCAATATTGCATTGAAGCTGGCAGAGGATCATCCGCAACTCGTTCGAGGGCTGGTGGACCACGAGCCGCCTGTCAGCGACATCTTGCCGGACGGCGTGATATGGCGAAAGTTTTTCGACAGCGTGTATGACACCTATCGCACGCAGGGTGGTGCTCCCGCCATGAAGCTGTTCGCCTCATCGTTTGTTGGTCTTCCTTCTGCAGCAATCACTCCACCGGATCAGGATAGCGGCGGCTTTGAGCGCTTCCTTGCACACGAATTCAATGTCATCAACCGTTTCATTCCCGATCTCGATGCATTGCGCCGTGGTGGTGTGCCCATGGTCACCGCCGTTGGCCGCGCGAGCGGCGACGCATTCTACGCGCAGACGGCACGCCAACTGGCGCGTGAACTGCCTTGCCCCTGCATCGAGATGATCGGGCATCACGTGAGCTATGCAAGCGACCCGGTTATCTTTGCCAATGAACTGCACGAGATACTGAGCACACTGCCCGCATCGCGCGTTTGAGAAAGGTCCGGCGCCGGCGCACCACATGGCGGGATGGGCCGCGCAGACGCTGGACGATCCCACCGCGTATGCCACAACCATCCTGGCGGGTTTCTTCGAAAAGTATCCGAAGCTCAACATCTTCGCCGGCCATTGGGGCGAGATGGTGCCGTTCTTCCTGGCCACGGCGACAAGCTCGCCGCGTTCGATTACCGAGACGTTCCAGCAGCATGTCTACGTCACGGCTTCGGTTCATCCATCCAGCTCACATGCGCGGCGACCACTTTCCACACGCCGTCAACACGTGCCCAGGTCTGCGATTGGCGGCCGGTCCGCGTTTCGCCGTTGCGGTGAAACGTGATGTTCGCCACGCCAAACTCCGTTCCGAACGTCGTCACTGACCGGTCGATGATCGTCCGTTGCAGCGCGCTGCCCGGTCGCTTGGCGCGGAACTCGCGGATCGCTTCGTAACCTTGCAGGTTTTCGGTTGCGCCGTATCGAAGCGTATGCGGACTGTCCCAGAAGAGCGTGTCGAGCGCCGGGACATCGTTGGTGGTCAACGCGACTTCATACGCGTCGAACGCGGTTTCGAGGGAGGCGAGGGTAGCGGGATCGTCGATAAGCATGGTCGGTAAATGTTTTCGTTGTGCGGTCGTCGAATTATGAGGCTATAGCGTGCGTGTTCAACATTTTGACCGGCATGATCTCCTTGATCGACCCAGTGCACAATATGCGCTTCACGCGAGGCAACTATCGTTCATCAAGCGAACCAAAAGGGGCGACATGAGCAGTCAGACGATTGAAATCACGGCGCAGGACGGCGGCCGATTTACGGCTTATCTCGCGAAACCCGCGCAAGGTTCGGGTCCCGGCCTTGTACTGCTCCAGGAAATTTTCGGCATCAACGACTACATGAAGTCGATGGCCGACCGTTACGCCGAAGAAGGTTACGTCGTGCTCGTACCGGATCTGTTCTGGCGCATAAAACCCGGCGTGGTATTGGGCTACGGCGAAGCGGATTTCGCCGCTGCGCTCGACTTCAACGCGAGATTCGACGAATCACAAGCGCTCGACGATATCGCCGCGACACTCGCTGCTTTGCGTGCGCTGCCCGAGCAAGCGGGCAAGCTTGGCGTGATCGGCTATTGCCTCGGCGGTCGTCTCGCGATGCGCACAGCGGCAAGCATGGACGTGGACTGCGCGGTGAGTTACTACGGCGTGGACCTCGATGCGTATCTCGGCGAGATCGCCACCATCCGCTGCCCGATGGTTTTCCACTTCGCCGAAAACGATACGTTCACGCCGCCTGAAACCCGCGCGAAACTCGAAGCCGCGTTTGCGGGCAAACCGCTGATCGAGCATTACGTCTACGCGGGTTGCGATCACGCCTTCGCCACGCCCGAGCGCGATCACTACGACAAACCCGCGGCCCTGATGGCCTATTCGCGGACCCTGTCATTGCTGCGCAAGGTGCTGGGTCCCGTGTACGACCTGAACCGCCTGTGGGAGATGCATTGCTACTACGAGTTCGGCACGCGCGACGTCGACGCCGTCATGCCGACCATGGTGGCCGAGCCTTACGTGAACCACGTTCCGACCATGACGGGCGGTGTCGGTCATGATCAATTGAAGCGCTTTTACAAGTACCATTTCGTCGATTCCAATCCCGCCGATACACGCCTGATTCCGGTGTCCCGGACCATCGGCTCGGATCGGGTTGTCGATGAGTTCGTGTTCTGCGCCACGCACGATCGCGAGATCGACTGGCTGTTGCCGGGACTCAAGCCCACAGGCAAATACTTCGAGGTCCCCATGCTGGCGGTAATCCGGTTTCGCGGCGACAAGCTTTACAACGAGCACATCTACTGGGATCAGGCTTCGGTGCTGGTGCAGATCGGCGTGCTCGATCCGACGGGTCTGCCTGTCGCAGGCATCCAGACCGCCAAAAAGATGATCGATGAAACCCTCCCGACCAACACGCTGATGCCGAACTGGGCATCGAGCGAGGGCAAGCCCGTTTGACCGGTTTTGCATGACGCTCATGAGGACGGTAAGAACATCCGCCGAGCTCTCGTATCAGGTCGTTTCCCACGTTGGCGGAGGGCGCTTTCGTCTCTTTTTGAACAGTGATTGTCCGATTAACGTGCTTTGCATCTCGGACCCATCTGCTATTCTCCTTTGGCCGATTGCGCAAGGTACCCGGTGACCGGCTAATCGGATGCGATGGTGTGCCACCCCATGGCGCGCCCGCGTTCGTGTCACGGAGATCACCATGCCGTCTCCATCAGTATGCCGAATGATCGCGACGTCCATCGTACCGGGCTTCGGACCGCCCGCCGGCGCCGCGCATTCCCTGTTGCGCCGGCAGATTGAGAACTGAGCGCCAGGCCATGTCGCGTAACGTACGACGCCTGCTGACGGCTTCGTACGCGGCTGCGCTCTCAGTGTCCGCACATGCGCAGTCGTATCGTGATGTCGCGCCGCAAACGCCGCCTTCCATGATCAAGCGTGAGGCGTCGCCGCCCCAGGCCGTTGAGATGCCGCAGGCTACGCAAGTCGCGGTGCCGTCGCTTGCGGCCTTGATCTTCGTGCCGGCTGGTACGTCTGACACATCGGCGCCGCAAGCACAGATCAGCGCCGAAGGACTTCCCGTTCTCGATGCCGCCTTCCTGCAGACCTTCCAGCCCGACATCGGCAAGCCGCTTACCTTCGAGCGCCTCGCGCAGATCCGCCGTGCGGTCGTCGCGCAGTATCGTGCTGCGGGCAAACCGCTCGTCGATGTTTTCGTGCCCGAGCAAGACGTGACCAACGGCGTGGTGCATATCGCGATTGCCGAGTTTCGGCTTGGGCAAGTGCGTGCAAGCGGGAACCGCTATTTCTCCGATGCCGTGTTGACAAGCGAGATGCCGCTGCGTCCCGGCGAGCCGATCCTGCAATCGCAGGTTGCGGCGGGGCTCGCGATGCTCAACGCAAATCCGTACCGGAGCGTCGATGTAGTCTACGCGCCGGGCACGGCCGCAAATTCCACCGATGTCCTTCTTCAAACCGATGACCGCCTGCCGCTGCGCTTCAACGCCGGTTACGATAACGCCGGCGTTCCGCAACTCGGCCGCGACCGCTTTTTTGCCGGCATCGACTATGGGAATCTGTTTGGGCTCGATCAGCAGATCGCGTATCAATTCACCGCGAGCAACGATATTTTCAGCGGCAATCCCGACATAGAAGGGCGTCCGGATCGCGCGCGCTTCATGGCGCATTCGCTGAGCTATTCAGCGCCGTTGCCGTGGCATGACCGCATTGAACTGTTCGGGGTCTATGCCCAAAGCACGCCGAGGCTGCCCGACAGCTACGGCCAGACCGGCATCTCCGCGCAAGCAAGTATCCGATACGACTGGCTATTGCCGCCGGCCGGGGACTGGAATCAGCAGATGCAGTTCGGTTACGACTTCAAGCGAACCAACAACGATCTCGAGTTCGGCGGTTTCCAGGTCTTCAATTCGAATGTGCACGTGCATCAGTTCCTGGCTTCGTACTCGATCAGCAAGCCCGATGATTTCGGACTGGCGCGTGCGAACGTCACGCTCGTGGCAAGTCCGGGCGGGCTCGATTCAGACAATAGCGATACTGCATTCACCACCGCGCGACAAGGCGCAACCGCTCGATATGCGTACTTGCAGCTTGGCGGCCAACACGACTTCGCGCTTGGCGCAGGCTTCGCTTTCAGCGCGCGTGGCACGTTTCAGTGGACGCCGAATACCTTGCTGCCGAGCGAGGAACTTGGGCTGGGCGGCGAGACCAGCGTGCGCGGATACGACCCGTATGTGGTGCTGGGCGACCGCGGATGGAACGTGCAGACGGAAGTGCGTACGCCGGGCATACCCATAGGCGCAAGCAGTATCGCGATGCAGCCCTTCGTCTTTCTCGATGCCGGGCACGCGTGGAACCGCATCGACCAGCCGGCGGAAGCGAGCAACGGATCGCTGGTGAGCGTGGGTGCGGGTTTGCGCGTCCAGTGGTCGCGTCATGTGGATTTGCGCGGCACGTATGGCGTGCCGCTGCGTGCACCGGTGCCGGGTGGATCAAAGGCGCCGATGGTGCAGTTGTTTGTATCGATTGGGACATAGGCGGCTTGAACATTGCATATGCGCGCGAAGCGCTTAGTATTCAGCTCAGGGCATCCGCCCGACTTATGCATGCGCCAAACAATGAGACTTCAAATGAGCCGCTCCATCGCCGAAAAACGTGCTGCCTTCCGTGCGCTTCATGAACAAGGCTGCTTCATGCTTCCGAATCCCTGGGACGCCGGCAGCGCCCGGTATCTTGAGGGCCTCGGGTTCAAGGCGCTCGCCACGACCAGTTCCGGCTTCGCGTGGTCGCTCGGGCAGGCCGACAATACCGTGGCGCGTGACCTGATCCTGGCGCATTTGCGGGACATGGTTGCATCGACGGATTTACCGGTCAACGCAGACTTCGAAAACGGTTACGCGTCCGATGCCAACGGCGTCGCCGAAAGCGTGCGGCTTGCGGTTGCGACCGGTGTTGCGGGATTATCGATTGAAGATTCGACCGGCAACGCAGACGAGCCGCTGTTCAGCATCGATATTGCGGTCGAGCGGATGCACGCGGCACGAAAGGCTATCGATGCAACCGGTGGCGATACGTTGCTCGTCGGACGCGCCGAGAATTTTTTTGCGGGACGGCCGGACCTTGAAGACACCATCGCGAGATTGAAGGCGTATTCGGACGCGGGCGCGGATTGTCTGTATGCGCCGGGGATCACCACGCGCGAGCAGATTGCGGCCGTGGTGGCCGCGGTTGCGCCGAAGCCGGTGAACCTGCTGGTGGGATCGGTGAGCGACTTCACCATCCAGGAGATTGCCGCGCTCGGCGTGCGCCGGGTGAGCGTGGGCGGCGGACTGGCCCGCGCAGCCTGGGGCGGTTTCATGCGCGCGGCGGAGTCGCTCGCCAAAGGACGGTTCGACGGGTTCGAAGGCGCGGCGCCAGGCAAGACATTGAACGCGCAATTCGGCGGCTGAGTTCGATTAGCGATCCGCTTCATGACGCGCGTCGCACCCATCGATTCAAACCCGCGCAAACAAGCAGCAAGGAGGAGGTCACGAAAAACACGGCGCGCAAACTGACATGCGCGCCGATCTGTCCGCCGATCAACGGGCCGATCACTTGTCCGCTGAACTGCGCGGATTGCAGATACCCGAGCGTCTTGCCTGAGTTGTGATCGGCGACGGCGTGCCGGACTTCCTTTGCAATCGATGGCAGCAAACCCGCGAGCGTCATACCCATCAGGCCGCGAAGAATGGCGAGCTGCCACCATTGCGTGACGAACGCCTGCGGCACCAGGACCACGGCCGTGGCAACCAGGCACCCTGTGATCACCTTCGCGCTGCCGATGCGATCGGCAAGCGCGCCAAGACGCGCGGCGGTCAACATGCTGCCGAACGCCGAGGCCGCCATCACGATGCCCGCCATGCGCGCAACATAATCGCGCGGCACACCAAGCTGGCCGATATACACGGTGATGATCGGCTCGATCGACATGTTTGCAAGCAGCACCATCATTGCTGTCAGGAGCAATATGAGGATCACCCCGCGCTTCATCGATGGCAGCGATGCGCTTGCAACGTCGATGCGCTTTTTCGTATCGGCCGTGCGGTCGAAATCCTCGCGCACCACGACGATGGTCAGCACTGCCGCGACCGCGATGATTGCGCCGCCCACGAAAAACGTGCCGCGGATGCCCACCCATGTCGGCAGGAAACCGCCCACGAGCGGCCCGATGAGACTGCCCGCAAGCGCGCCGGTAGACAGTACGCCGAGCGCCCATCCCGAGCGTTCACGCGGCACTTGCGTGCCGACCATGACTATCGATGCCGACGCATAACCGCCGATCAACCCCGCGATCAGCCGCAGCACGACAAGCTCGGTCAGGTTGTGCGCGAGCCCGATCATCGACATCACGATAGCCATGCCGACGGCCGCGCGAATCAGCATCGGCTTTCGTCCATAACGGTCCGCGAGACGCCCCCAGAGCGGCGCGGTGATCGCGGTACCAAAAAACGTTGCGCCAAAGGCAACGCCAGACCACTGAACGATCGCGGAGGGCGTATGCACGCCCAGTTGCTCGACGTAGAGCGGCAAGAACGGCAGCAACATGCTCAAGCTCAGCAGCGTGGTGAAAGAGCCGAAGACGCACACAAACAGGTTGCGCCGCCAATAAGGTGCGTTGCGTTCGGCATAGCTGGGCAAGACGGTTGCGTGCTGATCCATAAAAACCTCGATGGTTCGGGAAGACGTCCGGTCAATGACCGGAAAAAGAAATACCTGACTTGCATATTATCTCTATTTGGGAATATTATGTTTACATCGTTCTCAAATAGAGATTCACGTGGACCATACGACTCTCGATATTTTTTGTGTCGTTGCCGCCGAACTGAGCGTGACCCGGGCCGCCAAACGGCTGGGCCGCGTGCAGTCGAACGTCACGACCCGAATCCAGCAGCTTGAAGAAGAGCTCGGCGTTGCGCTATTCCGGCGCGACGGCAACCGCCTGACGCTCAGCGCAGAAGGCGAACGCTTTCTCGGTTATGCGAACCGCATGCTCGCTCTCGCCGACGAAGCGCGGCAGGTGCTTGCCCCGCAAGCGCCGTCAGGCACGCTCAGGATCGGCACCATGGAAAGCACGGCTGCGGCGCGGTTGCCCGGACCGCTTGCGGCGCTTCACGTGCAGTACCCGGATGTTCAGTTGCGGATTTCGACCGCGCCTTCCAGGCAGTTGCTCGAACAGGTCGGCAGCGGTCTTGTCGATTGCGCGTTTGCGGCGTTGCCGCCCTGTGGCGACATGGCGTCGGCAATGGATCTCGATGCCGCAGGACTTCATGGCGAAGCGGTTTTTCGCGAGGAGATCTTGCTCGTGTTGCCGCCCGGACATGGCGTCGTTCGGAAGGGTGGGGACGTCACCGTGCGTTCGCTCGCCGCGTTTGCGCAGGGCTGCAGCTATCGCGTGCTCGCCGAAGAGTGGCTCGGGCAGGGCGCAGCGCTGCTGGACATCCAGGAGGTCGGTTCGTATCACAGCATGCTTGCGTGCGTTGCTGCGGGCGGTTGTGTGTCCCTTGTGCCGCGCAGCGTGCTGGAGTTGCTGCGCGAACCGCCGAAGTTCCGCACGCATGTCGTGGCGAAAGTGGACACGTGGCTGGTTCATCGAAAGGGTTATCAGACGCCAGCGTTCAACGCACTGCGCGAGGCGCTCACGCCATTCATGTCGAAGCAGTTGTCGGCGAAGGAGAAAGTGTCATGAGCACGATACGGCAGGTTTCATCGACTGCAAGCCAGGGCATGGCGGCGATGGTGGCCGCCCTCGTCATGGCAGTCGGAATGGGATTCGGGCGCTTTGCGTTCACGGGCATCTACCCGGTCATGGTCAGCGATGCCGTGCTGAGCGTGCACCAGGGAACGCTCGCCGCGTCGGCCAACTATGCGGGGTACCTGATCGGCGCGCTGCTGACCGCGGCCGTGCATCCGCGACACTCGCGCAGGTTGTGCATGCTTGCGCTTGCCGGTATTGCAGTTTGTCTCGGGGTGACGGCGCTGCTGGATGCGCCCTGGCTCATCATCGCGATGCGCGGGATCACCGGCGCCGTCAGCGCGGTCACCATGGTCGCGGCGTCGCTCTGGCTCTTGCAACATCGCGGTCACACGCGCGGTGCGCCGATGCTGTATGCGGGTGTCGGCATCGGGATCGTGCTGTCATCCGAGATGCTCGTCGCCGGACGCAGTTCCGGCCTGCACAGCGCAGGACTGTGGTGGGTGCTGGCGGCGGGCGCGCTGATCCTTGGCGCCATCGCATTGCCGGGTCTCGATCCACGTCCGCTTCACGACTCCGGCACGCGTGCCGCTTTGCATGGACACGAGTCCTTTCCGGCGCTCGGAGCGGGACCGCTGATCGCACTCTACGGACTTGCGGGCTTTGGCTACATCATCACCGCGACCTACTTGCCGTTGTTCGTGAGGGACGCGATCGGCTCGATCGATCCGATTCAGGTCTGGGCGTTGTTCGGTCTGGGCGCGATTCCTTCGTGCTTCATCTGGCACGCGGTCCACATGCGGCTTGGAACACGGCGCGCGCTGTTTCTCAATCTTGCGTTGCAAGCGGTGGGCGTTGTATTGCCGGTCGTGTTTGCCAATCAGGTGGGTTATCTCGGCAGCGCGCTGATCGTGGGCGGGACGTTCATGGGGACCGCAACCATCGCGATGCTCGCCGCGCGCCGGGTCGCGCACACCATGCGCATCAGCATCCTCGCGATGATGACCGCGTGTTTTGGTGTCGGGCAGATCGTCGGACCGCTTGTCGCGAATACGATGTATGCATCGCATCATTCGTTCTCGACGTCGCTCGAAACTGCAGCCGCAGCGCTCGCCGTGGCGGCTTTGTTATGCGTGCGTGTGAGGAAGCCGCGTGATTCTTTTTAACCGAACGTGAACGCATAGGCGTTCGCGCATGCATCGAGAAACTCGATGGGGAACGCATGGTCGTCGACCTTTACCGGCTGCCGAATGCCGTTGGTTGCCGACGACGCTTGAGTTGCCCGTCGACCACGCACTAAATCACTTTAAACCGGTCCAACTCGCGCATCGTCATGGTGATTGGGTCTTCGTATGAATACATGAACTACCTCCTGGTAGTCCAAGAATTCCGCCGCAC
>NZ_CAXTGZ010000031.1:0-22410 GCF_964243625.1 uncultured Caballeronia sp. | reverse complement strand
GGGGGAAATCGCGGGACCAGAAGCTGTCGATCATGCGTGACAGCCGCTGGCACTCGTCAACGCTCGATTCAATGACCATACGATATTCGTCGCCGCTACGAGGCTGCGTCAAGGCAACCTGCGCTTCCGCCAGCAAATTGGTCAAGGGCGTCCGCATGTCGTGTGCAAGATCGGACGAAAAGCGGTTGAGACGGCCAAAGGAATCATCGAGCCTTGCGAGCATGCGGTTGAACGCCTGACTGAGTTCCTTGAGCTCTCCCGCCATGCCTGCCTCGGCCAACGGCTGCACCAGCCGGCTACTCGAAACCGCTTCGGCTTTCGCCGTCAGCCGGGCAAGCGGACGAAGTCCGATGAAAGCGATCATGTAAGCGACTGCGGCCGTAACCAGGGTGCCGACCACCACCACGAATAGCACACTGAGCGCATACGCTTTTAAAAGCGCGCGCTCACTTCTTCCGTCGTACTGGACCGCTACGCGCACGACCGGGCCTTGCACGCCGTCCAGAGGCACGAGCGCAACGAGATACCTGAGGGTGGTCCCCGGGATGGAAATGGCTTTGGGCGCAACGCCGGGTTTCGCTGCAAGAACAGCACTGTTCCCGCGAAATCCACTGGTACCTGTGAGTCTTCGCCCCTGCATGTCGTAGAGCGCCAGATCCACATTCTGATGACCGTGAAGGGGCGCGGCCAGTGGAGCGCCTTCTGACGCAACCTCCTCGATGGTCCTGATTTCACTCAGGTGCGAGCGCGCTGCCGTCAATGTCGTCGTCATTTCCTGTTCGGACATCGAGGCGATGTTGGTCTTCAGTGCCTGGTAAAGCAACAGCCCGCTGACAGCCAGAAGCATCGACGTCGAGACTGCAAAAAGTGTTGTCAGGCGAGCACGCAGTGTTCGAGGCAGCAGACTTGTCATCATTCGGACGGCCGCGCTCGCTCTTCAAGGACATAGCCCATGCCACGAACCGTGTGAATCAGCTTTGGCTCGACGTCGTCGTCGACTTTGGCTCTCACCCGGCGGATCACGGCGTCCACCACGTTTGTGTCGCTATTGAAATTCATGTCCCAGACTTGCGACGCAATGGTGGAGCGCGGCAGGATCTCGCCCTGGCGCCGCATCAACAGCCAAAGCAACGCAAACTCTTTCGCCGTCAACAGAATCGTCTTGCCGTGCCGCGTCGCTTTTCGGCGGGTCACGTCAAGTTCCAGGTCCGCCACTTTCAATGTGGACGAGTCGCGACTTTGCCCACGGCGCAAAATGGATCGCACTCGCGCCACCAGTTCGACAAAGTCGAACGGCTTCGCAAGATAGTCGTCCGCTCCCAGCTCCAGCCCTTTCACTCGATCGCCCACATCGTCACGCGCCGTCAGAAACAATACAGGCGTGAGACGCGTCTTGCGCAGTTCGTGGAGAATGGACCACCCGTCCTGCCCCGGAAGCATTACGTCCAGGATGATCAGGTCGTAGTCTTCCGTTTGGGCCTGATGCAGACCGCTCACGCCGTCGGCGACCCAGTCCGCGACGAACCCCGTTTCATTCAGGCCCTTGCGAAGGTAGATTCCCGTCTTGGCCTCGTCCTCTACGATCAGGATTCTCATATGCTTTCCCCAGCCGACTGACCAAACCGGCGACGCAACCGCGCTGGAACCAGCGGACGAAGCAGGTTGATTGCCGCCCCCCGGAAAGACGTGGAGTGACACGCCCGATACAACACAGGCAGCACCAGCAAAGTCAATGCGGTAGACGAGATAATGCCGCCAATCACAACAGTCGCAAGCGGCCGCTGAACTTCGGACCCGGTCCCTGTGGCGAAAGCCATGGGCAGGAAACCAAGCGAAGCCACCAGTGCGGTCATCAGAACCGGTCGAAGCCGGGTGAACGCACCCTCTGTCACCGCGGTGTCGAGGTCTCGTCCTTCTTCGCGCAAACTACGAATAAATGCAATCATCACCAATCCGTTCAGAACGGCCACACCGGACAGTGCAATAAACCCGACCGCTGCGGAAATGGATAACGGAATACCGCGCATCCATAGCGACAGCACGCCACCGCTCAATGCAAGCGGAATCCCGGTGAATACCAGCAGGCCGTCTTTGACGTTATCAAACATCATGAAGAGCAGCAAGAAAACAAGCAACAGCGCAACCGGGACCACGAGCTTCAACCGTGCGGTCGCCGTTTGCAGCTGCTCGAACTGGCCGCCCCAGGACACCCAGTAGCCTGAGGGAATCTGAACGCCCTGCTGCAACTTCTCTTGCGCCTCAGCCACGAATGATCCCACATCCCGTCCGCGGACATTTGCGCTGATGACGATCCGGCGCTTGCCGTCCTCGCGGCTGATCTGGTTCGGTCCGGGCGAGACGTCGATGTCAGCCAGCTCTGCAAGCGGTACATACGGGGCTTGTACAGGTACTGCGCTCGCGCCTGCACCCGAACCGATCGCGGTGGTTGGCAAGGCGATCGGCAATCGCTTGATCGCTTCAATATCCGTACGCAGGTCATCAGGAAGCCTGACGACAATGTCAAAACGCCGGTCACCTTGAAACAATGTTCCGGCCGTCTGTCCGCCGACTGCGGCTGCGACCGTGTCCTGAACATCGGCAATGTTCACGCCGTAGCGCGCGAGCTTTTCCCGATCGAGGGTGACGGTCAGCACAGGGAGGCCCGTGGTCTGCTCGACCTTCACCTCGGACGCACCGGGCACTTTCTGCAATATCGCCGCAATTTTCGAGGCGGTGGCGTTCAACACGGCCATGTCATCGCCAAATATCTTTACCGCGACGTCGCTTCGCACGCCCGAGATCAGCTCGTTGAACCTGAGCTGGATCGGCTGCGAGAACTCGAAGTTATTGCCAGGGAGCGTCTCGACCACCTCTTGCATTTCCGCGAGCAGCGCCTCACGCGATTTTTTCGGATCTGGCCATTGATCCGCCGGCTTCAACATGATGTACCCGTCGGAGACGTTCGGCGGCATCGGGTCGGCGGCAATCTCCGCGGTCCCGGTTCTTGCAAACACGCGCTCGATCTCCGGGAAGCGTTCCTTGAGCGTCTTCTCGACCGCTTTCTGCATCGTGACGGATTGAGTCAGGCTGGTACTCGGGATGCGCACCGCTGCAAGAGCCATGTCGCCTTCGTTCAGACTGGGAATGAATTCGCTTCCAAGCCGCATCGTGAGCAACAAGGTCAACATGACGATGACGACCGCTCCCCCCAACACCCGCTTGGGACGCGCGAGGAATGCGTGCAGCGCCGGCTCGTATGCACGTTTGGCCCAGCCCATCACGCGGCTTTCCTTCTCGGCGACGCGGCGGCCGATGAACAGCGCCACCGCAGCCGGAATAAACGTCACCGACAACACCATGGCGGCCGCCAAAGCGATGACGACCGTGATCGCCATCGGGTGGAACATCTTCCCCTCCACACCTGTGAGGGCAAGGATTGGCAGGTAGACCACCATGATGATCAACTGGCCGAAGATCAGAGGCCTGCGCGCCTCCTGAGAGGCAGCGAACACCTCTGCGAATCGTTCTTCAGGCGAGAGTGGCCGGCCCGCTTTGGTTTGCGCGTGCGATAACCGTCGAATGCAATTCTCGACGATCACGACCGCACCGTCGACGATGATGCCGAAATCGAGTGCACCCAGACTCATCAGGTTTGCACTGATCTTGCCGTTCACCATGCCTGTGAACGTGATCAGCATCGAAAGCGGAATCACGGCTGCCGTGATGATCGCCGCCCGAATGTTGCCAAGGAACAGGAACAGGACCGCGATCACCAGCAATGCGCCTTCAAACAGGTTCTTTTTGACTGTAGAGACCGCTTTCTCGACCAGGACGGTACGATCGTAGACAGTGATGGCACGAACTCCGGCAGGCAGCGAGCGATTGACGTCCTCCATCTTCTTCGCGACTGCTTTTGCAACCTTCCGGCTGTTTTCCCCCATCAGCATGAACACCGTGCCGAGGACCACTTCCTCGCCATTGGCCGTTGCGGCGCCGGTTCTTAGCTCGCGGCCAATTTCGACCTGGCCGACGTCCTTGATACGCACCGGCACGCCGCCCACGTTGGTCAGTATGACGTTGGCGATGTCGTCGATCGACTTGGTCTGTCCCGGCACACGGACAAGGTATTGTTCCCCTCGCTTTTCGATGTAGCCGGCCCCCACGTTCGCATTGTTGCGCTCCAGCGCGCGAACCACGTCGCCAAGCGAGAGACCGTATGACATCAGCTTGGTCGGGTTGGGAGCGACTCTGAATTCCTTGACGAAACCGCCAATCGAATTGACCTCGGTCACGCCGGTCACATTGCGAAGTTGTGGCTTGATCACCCAGTCCTGCAATTCCCGCAGGTCCGTAGGTGTGTACGCGGTTCCATCGGGCTTGCGCGCGTTTGCATCTGCTTCGACAGTCCAGAGATAGATTTCGCCGAGGCCGGTCGAGGTGGGACCCATAGCAGGTGTCGCGCCGGGCGGGAGCTTGTCTTTTGCCTCCTGCATCCGCTCATTCACCAGTTGCCGCGCGAAATAGATGTCGGTGCCTTCCTTGAAGATGACGGTGACTTGCGAAAGTCCATAGCGGGAAATCGAGCGCGTCTGCTGGAGATTGGGAAGACCGGCCATGGCCGTCTCGACCGGAAACGTAATCCGCTGTTCGGATTCGAGCGGTGAATAACCGGGTGCGGCCGTATTGATCTGGACCTGGACGTTGGTAATGTCCGGGACCGCATCGATCGGCAGCTTTTGATAACTGTAGACGCCGAGTGCCGCGGCGCCAAAAACCGCGATCATCACCAGCCAGCGGTGCACGATGGCAAAACGAATCAAACGCTCAAACATGGTACGTGTCCTTCCCGAAGGCCGTGAGCCGTCAAGGTGTTGTCGGGGTCGATGACCGTGAGGCGGGAATTGGCTCAATGCCCTTCGGCACTGCCTTTTTCAAGTTCGGCTTTTAAAACGAAGCTGTTCGCAGCGGCATACTGCTGACCCACCTTCAGCCCCTTGGTGATTTCGACAAAACGGTCGTCACGGCGGCCCAGTTCGACGCCTTGCGCCACGAATCCTTTCGAGGTCTGAACGAAGATCGCAGGCTTGCCGTCGATGTCCTGCAACGCGTCGGTGGCGACTGCAACAGGCGCGTCCTTTGAACCTGCAGTTACCGAGACATTCACGAACATGCCGGGGCGCCATGATCCGTCTGGATTGGCGAGCACGACCCGCGCGGGTGCGGTTCGGGTCTGCTCACCAAGCAGCGACCCGACATACGCGATTTTCCCCGAGGCTTTCGACTCGAACGCCGCCGCACTGATCGTGGTTTCCCGGCCAACCTGGACTTCGTTCAGCCGTTGTGCGGGCACAGCCATCTCGGCCCATACCGTGTTGAGGTCGGACAGGACCAATACATTCGCGTCAGCCGCAACCGCTTCGCCAACAGTGACGTGCTTTTCAACGATCGTGCCCGTAAATGGCGCCCGCAATTCATAGCGACTCAGCGCGCCAGTGGCAGCAGAAGCATTGAGCGCCAGTAACTTCTGGCGAGCACTCGCAGTCGCGATCTCCGCTTCGCGCAACTGTGTCTCGGCCAGCAGATAGTCCTGCTCAGCCGATATTTTTTCCAGCCACAACGTTTTTTCCCGCGCATACGTGGACTGTGCGGCCCATAGCCTGCGCTCGGCTGTCAGCAATTCGCTGCGGCGATCTGCAAGGTCAGTGCTCGCGATGAGCGCCAGCACCTGGCCTTTCTCGACACGCTGACCCAATGACACGGAGACCTTCTCAACGATTCCGGCGACGCGAGGCACGATATGCGCGGTGGCATCTTCGTTGAATCTGATTTCGCCCGGGAGAACAAACGAACTGGCGACCGACGCCGGCCCTGAGTTTTTCATCGCGATGCCGGACGCCTTCAACTGGTCCGGCGACAATCGAATTGCACCGTCTGCGCGAGACACCTCATAGCTCGCATTCGCGCCGGCGGCACGGACATTCAACAAGACGTCGAATACATGAGGCTTCGCAATCGGTCCGGGCAAAACAAATTTTTGTCCGGATGCAACCAAATCGACC
This sequence comes from uncultured Caballeronia sp., assembly GCF_964243625.1. NCBI lineage: Bacteria > Pseudomonadati > Pseudomonadota > Betaproteobacteria > Burkholderiales > Burkholderiaceae > Caballeronia > uncultured Caballeronia sp. The sequence continues at coordinate 16,351 of NZ_CAXTGZ010000031.1, read as the reverse complement.
AGTTGCTGGCTGCCGTCATAGCGCTTTATAACGCCCGATATGGAAACACCGGCGGGACCGATGGGCTTGCCTTGGGAAAGGGGATATACCTCAAGTTGCACGGCGTCCCCCTGCTCCACAAACACGACCTCTATGGACTGTGTCCCGCTTGTCAGCACTGTGCCTCCCCGGGGACCCGCGGACGGGTCGGTCGCAGGTGCGGCATTCGCTGCGCTTGTGCCGTTGATGTCCGCGCCGAAGTAGTTCGCTGACAACAACAGGAATGCAACTACGACGGCAGATCCGCCGGCAGCCAGAACCAGACTTTTTTTGCTTGCCATGACGTGCCTTAGGGTTGTGCAGAGGGGGGTAATGACGATGCCAGTTCGATATTTCCAACGAGGCGCTCGAGGTCGGCGTAAGCCTGTCGCGCCGCGATCAAGGCCTTGAGGTACTGCGATCGTGTCTGGAAGAGCGTGCGTTGTGCATCGAGGACATCTATGAAACCGAACTTGCCCAGGTCGAATCCGCGTGACGTGGCGTCCAGCGCCTGCCGAGCGGCTGGGAGCACTTCGCTCTTCAAGCGCCGCGCCTCTGAACTCGCCGCGTCATAGCTCGCGTAGGCTTGAGCGATGTCCATGCGCATTTGCGCGAGCGCCCCGTCACGATCCGAGCTGGCTTTTTCCGCACGATGCCTGGCCTCGATCACCGCGCCTCTATTGGTATCGAAAATGGGCAACGGGATCGAGATACCGACCACAGCCTGATTGCTTGATATCCCGCCTGCGACGATGCGTTTCATGCCGGCGCTCACGGTGATGTCCGGCGTGCGCCTCGCGCGCTCGAGGGACAGGATCGCGTTGGAACGGCCTATCTCTGCGAATGTTCGACGGGCCGCCGGCGAATCTTCGATCCTCTGTTGCAGCGCCGACAAGCCGATAGGCACCTGCAGCGCTTCGGCGTCCCCAGTCACGACTCGATCCGTCAAATCAGGGATTCCCATGGTCGACGCAAGCTTTACTCGCGTAGCCGAAACGAATGCGTTCGCGCTTGTCAGGGCAATTTGAGCTTCGGTTGCCGCGACCTGCGCCCGGGTTGCTTCAACCGGGGAGACTTTGCCCGCTGTCGCACGTCGCTGGACCAATTGCGCCGAGCGGGTTGCAATGTCGGCCGAGTCCCGGGCGAGTTCGACTGTCTTTTGCGCGAACAACACCCCGTAAAACGCTGTGCTCACATCGGCGTGCAATATGGCGACCCGTCCATCGAGTGATGCGAGAGCACCCTGCCGCGCGTATGAGGCAGCATCCAGGCGGTAGGACCGTTGACCCGCAAGTTCGATGCGCTGGCTCAAGAGCCCTGTCGAGGTCCGTTCGGCGCTCTTGAATCCCTCTTGCAGGAATGACACTTCCGGATTCGGGCGAGCACCGGCCTGCATATAAGATCCTGCCGTTGCGTCTGCTTCCGAGCGAGCGCTCAGCAGCAGCGGATTATTGTCGAGCGCGATACGCTGCGCTTCGTCCAGCGTCAACGGCACTGTCTGAACCGCGTTACCTGCGGTTTGCGTGACTGCATCAAAGCGCAGCGGCGGAGAATTTTCTGTCGCCGTGGTTTGTGCTGCGACCGTGCCGGCAAGCGTGGCCGATACGGCCACTCCTAAAAGGCGTATACGCATTTTCTTTACTCGATTAACTCTTGAATATGTGGGGTCATCATACGAACCGGCTACGCTGCCAAGATGAGATGAACATGAGATTTTTGTCATGTTCGTGATTGATCCCCGGGTGGTCTCTTTAAACGATAATTTCCGTGCGAAACTCAGCGCGGGGGACACGACGGCAAGCGAACGTGCAGGTTCTGACACGGATAGTCCGGCCTCAGTTGAGGCGTGCGCTTTTTGACCGCAGGGGTCGCTGACGAAGCGCTGTTCTTGTGACCATCTGCATCGAAAGACGAGCAACCCGTCAACATGACGACCGTGGCCAAGACGATCGAGACGCTCAAGGCGCGGATCGATTGCAATGGACGCGCAGACGCTGCAGCACTGTCTTTACGGTCCGGATTCGGCTTGATTGATTTCACGATCAGCACCTTTGATTAATAGTGCAACGAGTTGATGAACGCATGACGCGGCAAGTGCGGACGCGCGATTCCCCAAACGCCCGCGGCCGATCGATTTTCTTGGACGCGGGCGGTGGCCTCAACCTAGTAACGATCGTGCAGGGCGTGTGAAGTCTTTGGCGGGGAACGCGTTTCGGCCCCTGGTATCAAGGCCCGACCCTGTGAATCAACTTGCTGACAGAGGGATCGGCACTAGCACCATCGACCTTTTCCTGAAGTGCATCGTCAGGCGTCGCTTGTGAAGGCAGCTTTTCGGTGGAGGGGTCCGTTCGGCCGGCATCGGGCGTCTGCGCGGGATAACTCGGTCTGTCGAGGATACGTGGCGGATAGTCGTGCCCACCATCCGCGAAGCTATTCGAGGAAAGGGTTACCGCAAAAACGGCGATCAGAATGAGAGCTGGTTTCATGAGGAATACCTCCAGACAATGCGGACCGAAGCGGTCTTCGATTGATCCCAGTCTGAGGCGTTGCTTCCCATGTGAACATGACGACCAGATGATTTTTTTGTCATCCGGATTTAGAAGTCCGAACTGTATTGAATGGTCTATAAGTTTTTTCTATATGACAAAATTATCATGGCGCGATCATGGTCGTGCACCGTCGGCCGTACAAACTTCTCTCCAAGCCGCCACATCGGCGGTCCTTAATCGAGAGAAACCAAATTATGAAAGCGTCGAAAAATATTCCCGCAGTTCTGGTTTTGACATGCGCGTCAGTGGTTGCGTTTGCTCAAACGCCGCCAAGCGGAAAAACTCGCCAGCAAGTGCAGCAGGAACTGGTACAAGCGCGGCACGATGGCATCATTCCGACTACGAAGAACGACTATCCGCCCAGCGCGGCCACCGTTGCGCGCAATCAGGACGTCCATGCTGTAACAAAACATCCGGGTGAGCGAGTGCCGGCGCAAGCGGACCTTCACGACACTGCGAAGTGACGTGGAACATGCAAAAGGGTCAACGCGAACGGTAGCTACGCTTCCGTTCGCGTTGGTCGTCATGACAAGGCCGTTTCGGCGTAGTCTCAGCTGGGGCCGCCCTCCGTTAACAAGCCCAAGGATCTCCATCACGAAAGTTAAACTAACACGAACCCCGAATAAATCTGGATTGCTTGCGGGCCACACGATCGATATCCTTCCGTGGCGCATTCACGCGAAATCCGCCACGCTCCGGCCGGAACAATTCATCCTCAGGACGGCGTCATGCTCAAGAACATTGCAACCGGTTTGCTTGACATCGCTTACGAAGAACAAGGCGATCCCAACGGATGGCCGGTGATCCTGTCGCACGGCTTTCCATACGATATCCACGCCTACGACGACGTCACACCGCGCCTGACGGCCCAGGGCGCCCGGGTCCTGACGCCCTATCTGCGGGGCTACGGACCGACGCGCTTTCTTGCGTCGACGACACCTCGGTCAGGTCAGCAGGCAGCGCTCGGGGCGGACCTGCTGGCGCTGCTCGACGCACTTCAGATCGAACAAGCCGTGCTCGGCGGATACGACTGGGGCGGCCGCGCGTCGTGCATCGTGGCAGCGCTCTACCCTGCAAGAGCGCGAGGCCTGGTCTCGGTGAACGGCTACAACATCCAGAACCTGGCCACCGCTTCACAGCCTGAAAGCCCGGAGAAGGAATACCGGCTTTGGTACCAGTACTATTTCCACGGCGAACGCGGCCGGGCCGGACTGAGCGAGAATCGTCGTGAGTTCTGCCGGCTGTTATGGTCATTGTGGTCGCCGACCTGGCATTTCAACGACGACACGTACGCGCGTTCAGCCGCTGCATTCGACAATCCGGATTTCGTCGATGTCGTCATCCATTCGTACCGGCATCGCTATGGACTCGTCGACGGCGATCCGCAATTCGACGACATAGAGCGCCGCTTGGCGGTCATGCCATCCATCACGGTGCCGGCCATCACGCTGCAAGGCGATGCCGATGGCGTCAGTCCTCCAGGCGGCAGTCAGGCCGGCTTGAAGCGGTTCACGGGCCGTCATGAGAACCGCGTGGTTCCGAATGCCGGTCACAATCTTCCGCAGGAGGCGCCGGATGCGTTCGCCGACGCGATTCTTGAGGTCAATGCCTGGGCGGGATGATCGGCGCGTGAAGCGGAACACGATCCGGATGTTTATCGTCACTGCTTCTGCTGAGCGGCAAAGCGCGGTTTGCTCCTCTCCCCCGCGGCCCGCAAAACGAAAGCGAAGGCGGTGAACACGAACCCAACCGCACAGACGCCGGACCATCCGGACAGCGCCCAGGCAGCGCCTGACAATGCGGCGCCGAGCGCGCCGCCGACAAAGAATATCCCGACGAACAAGCCATTCAGTCGCCCGCGCGCAGTCGGGTCCATCAGGTTGATTGCCCGCCGGCCGAGCGTCTGGTCGGTGACAACACCGGCATCGAGCGCGCCCGCGCCTACGACCAGCATCGCGACAGCCAATACCGGATGGGCCTGCGCCGAAAAGCCTCCCCAGCCGGCACCGGCCACGCCGATTACCAGGAGCGCAACGAGCATCGTCAGATGGCCGGCCAGCAGCATCTTGCGGCTCCATCCCCGGTCGCCCGCACGGCCGGCGAGCGGTGTCACGATCGCTCCTGCCGCACCGGCGAGCGCAAACAACGCAATGCCATTCATGCCGAAGCCGAACGGCGGTTGAACGAGCCGCAGGCCGATCGCGGTCCAGAACGCGCTGAACGCACCCATGACCAGTGCCGCCGATGCAGCATTGCGTTGCAGCACAGGCTCGGTGCGCACCAATGTCCAAAGCGAATACAGGAGAGCGGAATACGATGTCCGGTTACCCGGCGTGCGCACGGGAAGCTTCAGATACAGCACGACGGCGACCAGCGCATCAGTAAGCGCGGCGAGACCGTAGAAAGCACGCCAGCCGACTGTCCCCGCTATCAGGCTCGCGGCCGGACGCGACAACAGGATCCCGAGCATCAAGCCGCTCATCACATTGCCGACCGCGCGTCCGCGATGAATTTCCGGCGCCATTGAAGCGGCAATCGGCACGAGCATCTGGATGGCGCTGGACGCAACGCCTGCCAGCAATACAGCGACGAGAAACAAGACGCGCGAGTCGGCGACCATCGCCATTGCGAGAAAGACGGCCCCGCAAGCCAGCGTCCACACAATAAGCCGACGGTTCTCCAGCAGATCGCATAGCGGCACGAGCAGCACCAGTCCGATTGCGTAGCCAAGTTGCGGCAGCATGGCAGCGAGGCCGGCGAACTGCGGTGCAAGGTGCAGGCTCAAGCCGATCGCGCCGGTCAGCGTTTGAGCGGCAAACAGGTTCATCACCATCACGCCGACTGCGGTCGCGAAGAAAACGGTCAGCGGGACAGTGAGCGTAGGGGTGGCGTCGGCTTCCGGCGCCGTATTGACGACGGAGGTGGTTTCTGCGGTGGGAAGCATCGAATGTTTTCTCTGGACTGGATCAGAGAAGCATCCTAACGACGCGAACATTATGCGACAATTGAAAAATGTTGATAATGATTATGCGAGTTAATTGTGAATACCCGGGACTTGCAGGCGTTTGTCGCAGTCGTAGAAAGCGGTTCGATGGTTCGCGCCGCGGAAAGGCTCCATCTCACGCAGCCGGGTTTGACGCGGCGCGTGCAAAACCTCGAGACCATGCTGGGCGTGGAACTGCTCGAGCGTCAGAGCAAGCCGCTCAAGCCATCGGCTGCCGGCAACGAGGTGTATGCGCTCGCGCGAACCGTGCTGCGCGCGGTGGACGACTTGTTGTCGGTTGCATCGCTCGACAGCGAACCGTCCGGCGAAATGCGGATCGGCATGCCGCCTTTTCTCGGCGAAGTGGCGCTGGAGAAGCCCGTTGACCGTCTGCGCTGCATGTTTGCGCGACTGACGCTGCGTGTCACGGCGGGCTGGTCGCCATCACTCGTGCAAGGCGTCGAACGCGGATCGCTCGATGCAGCAATCGTATTGATGCCACCCGGCTTCGCGCCGCCGGAGGCATTGCACGCAGCGCGCCTCGCGTTCGTGCCGACGGTGATTGTCGCGGCGCGTTCTCTCGGGCTTCCTGATGTGCCGGCAACGCTCGCAGAGCTGAGCCGCCACGAATGGGTGTTGAATCAGGACGGCTGCGGAATGCGCTCGGTGTTGAGGCGCGCGCTGCAAGCTGCCGGCCTGCCGTTGAACGTCGCGGTCGAAGCGTTCGGCTCCGAACTTCAACTGTCCCTTGTTGCACGCGGTCTGGGTATCGGGCTTGTCACGCCGGACATACTGGAGAGGAGTTCGCACCGGGCGGCGCTGCAGATCATCGATACCACCGATTTCCGCACTGGAGTGGATGTGTGGTTCGTCCATGGTTCCGTTCCGGGCCGGTTGATGCGGGCCATCGATCTGTTGCGTTCTTCATTGGACGACGTGCTTGCCGAACGCGGCATCGCGCCGCTCGCCGAAGAAATGGAACCGGCCGGTCAGGTCGCTTAGTAAGGGCTGTGTGTTGACCTGGGTCAACCGGGGAGTGGCGATGTGGACTACCTTCAAGGATGGTCCACATTCGTTCATCGCCGGGCTTGATCCAGCGCGTGATCGACCTCCTCCTCTTGGAATCGGAAAATCATGCCAGGCAACCGTACAGAACGGCGACACGCCGTTCCATCGAAACGCGCCGCAAGCTCGAGCAGGACCCTGGGCACGACTGACTCGTGGAGCATCCCTTGACCGTCTCGTCGCCCGGCCCGGCCGATGACAGCATCACCCTTTCGGTCCCGCAAGCGGGTGCGCCGAAGCTCAAGACAACCGGTGCCGCCGGCCTCAGCACGGCCGAAGCCGCGCTGCGGCTCACACAAAACGGTGCGAACGCCGTCGCCGATATCACGCCTCACCCGCTATGGCGCGCGGTCCGGAAATTATGGGCACCGGTTCCGTGGATGCTCGAAGCGGCAATCGTCCTGCAACTGGGACTGGGCGATTATGTTGGCGCGGGTATCGTCTTGTTGTTGCTGCTCTTCAACGCAGGGCTCGGGCTCTTCCAGGAAGGTCAGGCGCAAGCCACCGTCGATGCCCTCAAGTCACGTCTCGCGCTGATCGCGGCCGTGCGTCGCGACGGCCAGTGGACCACCGTCCCGGCGGCTGCGCTAGTGGCGGGCGATATCGTCAAGCTGTCGCTTGGCACCGTCGTTGCCGCCGATGTCCGGCTGAGCGCCGGCTCCGTCCTGCTCGACCAGTCGATGCTCACCGGCGAATCCGCCGCCACCGAATCCGGCGCGGGATCGCTGGCCTTTGCCGGCGCGCTGGTGCGTCGCGGCGAAGCCGTGGCGGAAGTGATCGCAACCGGCGAGCGTACGAAGTTCGGCCGCACGGCGGAGCTGGTGCGCACGGCCAAGGTTGAAAGCTCGCAACAGAAGACGGTCCTGCGTGTCGTGCGTAATCTGGTGTTGTTCAACGGCGCGGTGACCCTGCTTCTTGGCATCTATGCCTTTTCGGTTTCCATGCCGATCGGCGAGGTCGTGCCGCTGCTGCTCGTCGCGCTTTTATCGTCGATTCCCGTGGCGTTGCCTTCCATGTTCACGCTCGCCGCCGCGGTCGGCGCACGCTCGCTCGCAAGCCGCGGCGTCTTGCCGACAAGCCTCTCAGCCGTCGATGAAGCCGCCGGCATCGACATTCTTTGTTCCGACAAGACCGGCACGCTGACGCGCAACGAACTCGCGGTGATCAACGTTCGCGCGCTGCCGCCCTACGACGAAGCCCACGTCCTGGCACTGGCCGCGGCCGCGAGTTCGGACGGCGGCCGGGATCCCGTCGATACCGCCATCCGCCGCGCATCGGCAAGCCAGCCGGTCAAGGACATCCCGGCGTTGATCACGTTCATCCCTTTCGATCCCGCCCTGAAACGCTCCGAAGCCACAGTGCGCGGTGCAGACGGCGCGCAACAACGCGTCCTGAAAGGCGCATTCCCGACCATTGCGGCACTTGCGCAGCCGAGCGCGAATGCCGCGCCAATCGTGGATGAATTCGAGGCCAAGGGGTTACGCGTACTGGCCGTCGCGGCGGGAACATCCGGTGCCCTGACGATAGCCGGGTTTATCGCCCTGAGCGATCCGCCCCGCGACGACTCCGCTGCGCTGGTCACCGAACTCGACGGGCTCGGCGTGCGCACGGTCATGGTGACGGGCGACGCGCGCAAGACCGCGGAAACAGTGGCGGCATCGGTTGGCATCAAGGGCGCTGTCTGGGACAAGAGCCCGATTCCCGCCGACATGAATGCGCAAAGCTACGCGGTCTTCGCGGGCGTGCTGCCGGAGGACAAGTACCAGCTCGTCAAGTCACTGCAGCAGCGCGGACATATCGTGGGGATGTGCGGCGATGGCGCGAACGACGCGCCCGCGTTAAGGCAGGCGCAGATGGGCATTGCGGTATCGACGGCCACGGATGTCGCGAAATCGGCCGCGGGCGTCGTGCTCACGGAAGCGGGCCTTGGCGGTATCGTCGCGCTGGTCAAGGAAGGCCGGACCACGTTCCAGCGCATCCTGACCTACACGCTGCGCTCGATCATCCACAAGATCGTGCAGGTCCTGTTCCTTGCCGTCGGCCTGATTCTGACGGGTCACGCGATCCTCACACCGGCGCTCATGGTGCTGATGATGGTGACCGGCGACTTCCTGGCCATGTCGTCTTCCACCGATAACGTGCGCCCCTCGCCACGCCCGAACATCTGGCGCATCCGCAACCTGACCATCGCGGGTATCGTGTTGGGAATCGTGGATCTGCTGTTCTGCGTCGCATGCCTCGCGACGGCGAAATTCGCACTGGGCTTCGACACCGGCATGCTGCGCACAGTGGCAGTCGTGACGCTCGTATTCAGCGGTCAGGCGGTCTTTTATGTCGCGCGGGAACGGGAACATCTTTGGAGTTCGGTGCCGGGGAAATGGCTGATTCTGTCGTCCATGGTGGATCTGACGTTCATCAGCATCCTGGCAATCAACGGCGTTCTGATGGATGCCGTGCCGCTCGTCGTCATTCTCGGCTTGCTGGGCGCCGCGGCGGTGCTCGCCCTCGTACTCGATTCAGTCAAACAAGTCTTGTTTCATCGATTGACGGTGGCGTGACTTCAGACGCGCGGGCCGAACGTTCGATACAAACGAAAAACCAGGCAACAGGCCATTATGAACAAGCCCTTACCGGATTACGATGCAGAAGGTCCCGATCCCGTAATAGGCCCGACCAAACCGCATCTGCTGGGCGTGCTGGGTCCCGGCCTCATTACGGGCGCCTCCGACGACGACCCCAGCGGCATCGCCACGTATAGCCAGGTGGGCGCGGCCTTCGGCTATGGGCTGTCGTGGACGCTGCTCTTCAGCTATCCGTTGATGGTCGCCATCCAGATGATCAGCGCCCGCATCGGCCGCACTACCGGCCACGGCATTGCAGGCGTCCTGCGCCGGCACTATCCGGCATGGCTGCTGCAATGGATCGTCGTGCTGCTGCTGATTGCGAACATCGTCAACGTGGGCGCCGATCTGGGCGCCATGGCCGATGCACTCTCGCTTTTACTGCCGGGTCCCAAATGGCTGTATGTGCTGCTGTTCTCAGTGATCTGCGTCGCCATGCAGTTGTTGCTGCAATACACACGCTACGTGGCCGTGCTCAAGTGGTTCACGCTCTCCCTGTTTGCTTATTTCGCCGTGCTGGCCGTGGCGCATGTCGACTGGTCCCGGCTCGCAAGCAGCCTGTTTATTCCGCGTCCGCTCTGGACATCGGCATATCTGACTGCTGTTGTTGCCGTGTTCGGAACCACGATCAGCCCCTATCTGTTTTTCTGGCAGTCCGGCGAAGAAGTCGAGGACATGCGCGTGCATCCGCGGCGCGTGGATCTCTTCGATGCACCCGAGCAGGGTCCGGCGGCGCTGCATCGAATAGAAGTCGATACGATGGCCGGCATGGGGCTATCCAACATGGTCGCCCTGGCGATCCTCGCGACCACGGCGGCGACGCTGCACGCGGGCGGCATTGTCGATATTGAAACCTCCGCGCAGGCAGCCCAGGCGCTGCGGCCGATTGCCGGCCCGTTCGCTGCGCTGTTTTTCACGGTCGGGCTGATCGGGACCGGCTTCCTGGCCGTGCCGGTGCTGGCCGGATCGGCGGCCTATGCGATCGGCGAGGCGCGCGACTGGCCGGTGGGTTTCACCCGCAAGATGCAGGAAGCGAAGGCGTTTTACGCGACTATCGCGATTGCCACGCTGATCGGCATGGTCATCGATTTCACTTCCGTCAATCCAATCAAGGCGCTCTACTGGAGCGCGGTGCTCAATGGCGTGGTCGCGGTGCCCGTGATGTTCGTGATGATGAAAATCGCGTGCCGCCCGGACATCATGGGGAGATTCGCCGCTCGGGGCTGGCTGCGCGCGCTCGGCTGGATTGCGACGGCCGTCATGCTGGTGATTTCGGTCGCCATGGTGGTGACGTCGATTTGACGAATGTGTGCGCGGCTCGCTGAAGTCGCGTTAGTGCGCTTGGAATGGGTATTGCTGAATTGTCGTGGCCGACAGTGAGACGGCTGAAGGGTGCTCACAGATCCCGGCTAACGAACATTCAGGAGCTGCAAATGAGAGCCTTGCGCTGGCATGGAAAACACGACATTCGATGTGACACGGTGCCCGATCCGGTCATGGAAGAGGGGCGCGACGCGATCATCAAGGTGTCGACTTGCGCGATCTGCGGCTCCGACCTGCATCTGTTCGACGGCTTCATGCCGACGATGGAAAGCGGCGACATCATGGGCCACGAGTTCATGGGCGAAGTGGTCGAAGTAGGCAAGGACAACAAGGCGCTCAAGGTTGGCGACCGGGTCGTGGTTCCCTTCACCATCTTCTGTGGCGATTGCGACCAGTGCAAACGCGGCAATTTTTCGGTTTGCGAACGCAGCAACCGTAACAAGGACAAGGCCGACAAGGTGTTCGGCCACACCACGGCGGGGCTGTTCGGCTACTCGCACCTGACCGGCGGTTATGCGGGCGGCCAGGCTGAGTACGTCCGCGTGCCCATGGCCGACACCACCCACGTCAAGATTCCGGACGGCCTGACCGACGAACAAGTCCTGTTTTTGGGCGATATCTTTCCGACTGGCTGGCAAGCGGCGGTCAATTGCGACATCCAGCCTGACGACACAGTCGCAATCTGGGGCGCGGGCCCGGTCGGCCAGATGGCGATACGCAGCGCCGTGCTGCTGGGCGCAAAGCAGGTCGTCGTGATCGACCGGGTGCCCGAACGCCTTGCTATGGCGAAGGCTGGTGGCGCGATCACCATCAACTTCGACGAAGAAAGCGTCCTCGACCGGCTAAAGGAGCTGACCAATGGCAAGGGCCCGGAAAAGTGTATCGATGCGGTCGGCATGGAATCGCATGCAACCCGTTCTGTCGATGCCGTCTACGACCGCGTCAAGCAGGCCGTGATGCTCGAGTCGGACCGTCCGCATGTACTGCGCGAAATGATCTACGTGTGCCGTCCGGCAGGCATCCTCTCCGTGCCAGGGGTGTATGGCGGCCTGATCGACAAGATCCCGTTCGGTGCATCGATGAACAAGGGACTGACCTGGAAGATGGGCCAGACTCATGTGAAACGCTGGACGGACGATTTGCTGAACCGCATTCAGGAAGGCCAGATCGATCCGTCTTTCGTCATTACCCACACGGTTTCGCTGGAAGACGGTCCTGCGATGTACAAGACGTTCCGCGACAAGGAAGACGGGTGCATCAAGGTCGTCCTCAAACCCTGAGGGCAGGCAAGCCACCCCGTGTGGATTCGGACGGCTGTTCATATGACAATGTGGGCTCGATTCAATAAAGCGGCGCCGGCCCTGGCCGGCTGCACGCGCACAATCAACCCTGTTGCATGGGAGACAGCTTGATGAAATGCACGATCGTAGGATCGCGGTATTTCGGCGCCTTGGTGCTGGAAGCGTTTCTGGCCGATGGAATCGAGATCGCAGGCGTGGTGGCGCCCGCCGCCGACGACCGCCTCGCCGTGGCTGCCCGGGCGGCCAACTTGCCGACCTTCATCCACGAGAATCCGAAGTTCATCGACGGCAGCGCCATTCCCGAAGACACTGGTCTGATCATCGCCGCGCACACTCATGCGCGCGTAAGCGACGAGGCGTTGGCGCGCTCGCGCCTGGGCGGTGTGGGTTATCACCCTTCGCTGCTGCCTCGTCACCGCGGCATTGCGGCGGTCGAGTGGACCATCCTGGAAGGCGACCCGATCGCCGGTGGCTCCATCTACCATCTCTCGCACGGCTGGGACGCGGGCGCGATTGCCGCGCAGGACTGGTGCTTCGTCAAGAAGGGCGAAACCGCACGGGAACTCTGGGAACGCGCGCTCGCGCCAATGGGGCTCGAGCTTTTGCTGCGCGTCGCCCATCACGCTCGTGAACATGGCGAGCTGCCGGCGAGCGTGCAGGACGAGCAGTTCGCCACGCGTGCGGCGATCATTCGCCGGCGCATCGACATCAGCGAGGAGCCGGCCGGACCGCTTGCAACGCTCGTCGTCACGGCGATTGGCGCGGATCGTCCGGGTATCGTGAATCTGCTCTCCGAGCGCGCGCGGGCTTTCGGCGCCAACTGGACCGGCAGCCGCATGGCGAGCATCGGCAGCCAGTTTGCCGGCATGGTGCAGTTCGAAGTTGCAGAGCGTCACGCCGATGCGCTGACTACCGCATTACGCGATCTCGAAAGCGCGGGACTGCGCGTCGTGATCGCACGCGGCGACCTGCCGCCGCTCGAGAGCGGCCGGCGGCGCGTGTCGCTGGAGCTGACGGCACCCGACCGTCCCGGCATCGTGCAGGATCTGTCGGCGAGTTTGTCGGCGCACGACGTCAGCATCGAGAAACTCACCACGGAACTCGCGTCCGGACCCGCGCGGGCGCATCAGTTCGCGGTCAAGGCAGTGCTCGCTGTGCCCGAAAACATGTCAGTCGACGCCCTGCGCGCCCTGCTCGAATCGCTGGCTGCCGACATGCTGGCGGACATGGCTCTCGGGGAAAGCGGCGCATAACCGCGTTGACCCAGCTTCCCCCGTTCCATCAGCGAAGATGCCTCCTGGCCGATACCCGCGGCACGGCGTTTGCTCCACGATGGGGCACGCCACTGCGCGCATACACCAGGACACATTCTTAACGCCTTCGGCTTCCGTTCAATCAGGAAAACTTATGAAACTGCTCAATACTCAAGACGGTCTGCCGCGCCTTTCATGGGGTTCCGTGATCGCTGGCGTGATTCTCTCGTCCATCGTCTATCTCATCATGAGCGTGCTTGGTGCCGCCATAGGCGCCTCACTGCTGTCTCCGTTGTCCCAGCCCAATCCCATGCACGGATTCGGCTTTGGCTCAGGCGTCTGGGTGATCGTTACAACGGTGCTCGCTGTTTTCATCGGCTCTTATTTTGCCGGCCGATGCGCACCCGTCCTTGGCTGGCTGCACGGTCTCCTTTCATGGGCCGTCATGACGCTTTTGATTGTCTTCGGCATGACCTCGCTGATTGGAAGCGCCGTGAGCACGGTTGGCAGTGTTGCCGCCACGAGCGCGCAAGTCGGCGCGACGGCCGCAAACCAGGCTAACGCAGACCCCTCCATGATGAATTCCGCGAAGCAGCAATTGCAGGCTGCGGTTGCATCGGCTGCGTCCGCCGCGTCGAGCCCCGACGCCGAACAGGATGCAAGGCAGACCGCCGATACCGCCGCACGCGGTGTCGCTCGTGCAAGCTGGTTCTCGTTTGCCGCCCTCCTTGTTGGAGCAATCATCGCCATTGTTTCGGGCGGCGCGGGGTTCCGTCATCAGCCTCCGTACGAGGATGTGGGCGGAACGGCCGTAGGCAACGATGCAATTTCCGCACGCAGCCGCGTGGTGCGTCCAGGAACCGGAACGCTGTAAATCTTCGGGCCAACCTGAAGCGGGCCGAAGCAAATCGCTTCGGCCTTTTTCGTATGGAACGTGCATTGCTGCGTACTTGGCCGACGACCAATCGTTTTTTTCAATTCGCCGAGGAGCACACATGAGCACTGAAAACCAGTACGCAATGCAGGACCCCACCAAGCAATATCCCCAGCCCGAATTCGATAAGCAGCCGCAGTCTGCACCCGGACTCACCGCCGACATGAACCCCAGGCCCGATCACGGCGAAACCAGCTACAAGGGTTTTGGCAGACTGGCCGGCCGGCGCGCGCTCATCACCGGTGCGGACAGCGGCATTGGCCGGGCCGTCGCGATCGCGTTCGCACGCGAAGGCGCGGATGTCGTGCTCAACTACCTGCAAAGCGAAGAGCAAGATGCGCGCGAAGTCGTGAGCCTTGTCGAGCAAGCCGGCCGCAAGGCGGTCGCACTTCCGGGCGATATCGGCGACGAGTCGTTTTGCAAGTCGCTCGTATCCCAGACGATCGAGCAGTTGGGCGGGATCGATATCCTGGTCAATGTGGCGGGCAAGCAGACGGCGGTCGAAGACATCGCCGATCTGAGCACCGAGCAGTTCGAAGCCACGCTGCGCACCAACGTTCTTGCCATGTTCTGGCTCTGCAAGGCAGCGCTGCCGCACATGCCGCCGGGCGCGACAATCATCAACACGACCTCCATTCAAAGCTACCAGCCAAGCCCGAGCCTGCTCGACTATGCGCCTTCCAAAGCTGCCATCACCGCATTCACGCATGCACTGGCGAAGCAAGTCATTGGCAAGGGCATTCGTGTGAACGCCGTTGCACCGGGACCGGTATGGACACCGCTGCAGCCAAGCGGCGGACAGCCACAGGAAAAAATCGTCACCTTCGGTTCCGAAGTACCCATGAAACGGCCCGGCCAACCGGCGGAACTGGCGCCGGTTTATGTGTTGCTGGCATCGCAGGAATCGAGCTTTACGACAGGCGAGGTCTATGGCGTGACGGGCGGCAATCACTTGCCTTGAGCGTCATTATTGGACAAATCGTTGGACCGGGGTTTGTGCGGACTTGATGTCCGCGCGCCCGAATCCCGCACGACTCGAATGGATCGATATGCTTTCGCGGACCGCCAGCAATGACTCGCGCTGAACAAAACGCCCAGGCCGACATCACGCGGCGCGGCCTTGCCATTGAGCAAGCACAGCGGGTAACTCGGCCATGTTCCGAAATACCTGGACCACACCCGTCTCGCGAAGCGCTCGCGGCTCGCTATGACCTTCCTCATGCGGGCTGTAGCCAAACACCGTGGCGCCCGCAGCAACGCCGGCAGTCGCACCCGTGACCGTATCTTCCACAATGGCACAGCGCGCCGGATCGACACCCAGCGCCCTGGCCGCCGCCAGATATACGTCTGGAAACGGCTTGGTGTGCGCCATTTCATGGCCGCTAAAAACCCGGCCATCGAAATAGTCGAACATGCCGACCTTTGTCAGTTGCATCTCGACCTTGAAGCGGTCGGCGCCGGAGGCCACTGCAATGCGTCCATCGAGCGCCCGGTGCAGCGTTTCAACGGCCGAAAGTGCTCCATCGATGGCGACCAGCCCGCGCTCGAGCGCCATATTGCGCCGCTCCCGGAACTGCACGAGCCACTCCTCCGTAAGCGGCACGCCGGTATTGGCTTCGATCAGCGGCGCCTCGTCTTTTACGGCCTTGCCGACGAAAATCCGCATGGTTTCCTCGACGCTCAGACGCCATCCCAGTTCGCCCAGCATCTCGCTGAGTACGCGATTGGTGATGAGTTCGGAATCGACGAGCACGCCGTCGCAGTCAAACAGTACGGCATCGAAAGGAAGCTTGGACATGGGGGATAAGAGTGGTGGTCCGAGGAACAGGCAAGGATACCGCACCCCGCGCGCAGCTTCTGTGTGACTGACGTCAGCGCTTGCTGGTCGCGGGACTGCTACAATTCCTGTTCTTTTTGCCCGGACGGACGTAATGGGATTCGAACAGCTAGCAAAACTCAGGGATCAGCTTTCAAAATCGGCTAAGACGAAGGCCCCCGCGCGCGCAGACCGCAACCGGGCGCCGTCCGCCGTTTCGAAAGCGAAACCGGCTGCGGATGGCAAACCCGACGTCAGGTCCGATCGCAAGCCCCATCCGAGACCCGCGAAACCGGTATCGAAGGCTTCGCCGCAGCCGAAACCACCGGTCAATGCCAAACCGGTAGATCCGGTCGTGGTGCATATCGGCCGGCTGCAAAAGCGTTTCCCGGAAGCGTTCCCGAAAAATCCGGCACCCAAGGTTCCGCTCAAGATCGGCATTTTCGAGGACCTGATTGCGCATATCGCGGAGTTGAAGGTGACACAGC
>NZ_CAXTGZ010000030.1:0-22415 GCF_964243625.1 uncultured Caballeronia sp. | reverse complement strand
CGCCAAACACCACGACACTGCGCAGCGGCGTATGTTTCGAATATGCCTGCACGTTTGCTGCAACCTGATCGGCCAGCTCGCGCGTCGGCGTCAGGATCAATGCGCGAACCGGATGGCGCGCGGGAGACGCGCTCGTGCTCGCCATGGGCAGCAGACGCTGGATGATCGGCAACGAGAAACTCGCGGTCTTGCCCGTGCCGGTCTGCGCGGCGCCCATTACGTCGCGACCCGCCAGCACGACCGGTATGGCCTGCGCCTGGATCGGAGTGGGAATGGTGTAACCGGAGTCAACAACCGCGCGCAGGATTTCGGGCGACAGGCCAAACTGGTCGAACGTAGGGACGGCTTCAACGGCAGCAGCAGTGGACGGGACGGCCGTTCCAACGGTGGCCCCGGTTGCTTCCGTTGCCTCGTTTGCTGGCACACCGGACGCCGTCGAAGCATCGGGCGAGGCGTCGACGGGGGCGGCAGACGTATGATTAACGACAGGATCGGACATGGTGAGTGGGTGGCTTTCGCTTTCGCTAAAAATGCGCCGGAGCGGCGCGCGAGCGGTCATTCCACCGCTCATGGACATCGTGAAGAAAGAAGCCGCGTGTTTCGCCTTGCAACTGGCAATCGACGATCAACGCGCGGACTTCGAATTCGCAAGGTTTCGACCTCTGCGAATTGTTGCCAGGTCCGTACTGATTCAGCCGGACAGCGTAGTACGTGCAGCTAGTACAAACGGCTCAAACGGCAAGTTACAAGTAGCGCGCAGGGTTGCATCGACTCACATGGCGCCACCTCGACGGCAACCGGCATGAAAGCATGCCGGTCCCGCCCTTCGCCGCAGCCGCGCCAGTCGTGGCGTCCGAACTACGGGAAAGCCCGATATTGTAGCACTGCGCCGCTTGCAGCCACACACGGATCGCGTCGCGTACCCCGCTGCCGCGAAAACCCCGCCGGCCCAGCCTGCCGGGCTTTCCGGCGACACAGCGCAGCGGCGACAACAGGCTATTTCGTCTTCGATGCGGTGTCTGGCGCCGGTTTCGCCACATCGCGAACCACCATCAGCCGCAGTTCGGTCATGTCCTCGATGGCATATTTGACCCCTTCGCGCCCGAGCCCGGAATCCTTCACACCGCCATAAGGCATGTTGTCGACGCGGAACGACGGCACGTCGTTGACGACCACGCCGCCCACCTCCAGCTCGTCCCAGGCGAGATTCACGTGGGTGAGGCTATCGGAGAAAACACCGGCCTGCAGGCCGAAATCGCTGTCATTGACCGTTTCGAGAGCCTGCGCGAAATCAGTGAACTTTTCGAGTATCGCAACCGGACCAAACGCCTCCTTCCGATACAGATCCTGATCGCGCTTCACACCTTCGAGCAACGTCGCTTCGAACATGGCGCCGTCCACCTTCCCGCCGGCGATGATCCTCGCGCCGCTCGCCACGGCGCTTTCCACCCAGCCGGCCAGCCGTCTGGACTCGGATTCCGAGATCATCGGGCCCACGAAAGTGTTTTCGTCTTTCGGATCGCCCATCTTCAGCGATTTCGTTTTTGCGATGAGCTTTTCGCGCAGCGCATCGTAGATATCCGCGTGAGCAATGATCCGTTGAACGCCGATACAACTTTGCCCCGACTGGTAGAACGCGCCGAACGTCAGCCGGTCCACCACGTAATCCAGCCGGTCGGCCTGGTCGCCGTCCACGATGGCCGCCGCGTTGCCGCCCAGTTCCAGGATCACCTTCTTCTTGCCGGCTTTTTTCTTCAGCTCCCAGCCGACCGCAGGAGATCCGGTAAACGACAACAAGCGGAAACGTTCGTCGGTTGTGAAAAGATCCGCGCCGTCGCGATGCGCCGGGAGAATCGAAAATGCGCCCTTTGGCAAATCGGTCTCGGCGAGTACTTCGCCCATGATCAACGCACCGACCGGCGTGCGGCTCGCGGGTTTCAGCACGAACGGACAACCGGCGGCGATCGCGGGTGCGACCTTGTGTGCTGTGAGATTCAGCGGAAAATTGAACGGCGAGATGAACGAACACGGCCCGATCGGCACGCGTTTGTAATAGCCGTGATAACCGGCGGCGCGAGGCGCGATCTCCAGGTTGATCATGCCGCCGTCGATACGCACCGATTCCTCGGCCGCCACCCTGAAGGTATCGATAAGACGCGTTACCTCGCCCTTTGAGTCGTTGATTGGCTTTCCGGCCTCTATGCACAGCGCTTCTGCGAGTTCATCGAAACGTTCACGGAAGCGCTTCACGCAATGGTCGAGCACGGCTTGCCGCTGGTATGGCTTGAATTCGCGCATCGCGCGCTGGGCAGCAACGGCATGGCCGATGGCGGCATCGATTGTTTTCGCGTCTGCCATTGCCACGCGGGTCGCGACCTCGCCGCTGTATTTATCGGTGACTTCCAGGTCTGTGTTGGCGTTCACGGCTTCGTTCGCCAGGTAATACGGATAGGTTTTCTTCAGCATGTCAGCCTCTGCCTCAGTCTAAAGATAGGCACGTCGATCAGACGCACCCGGCGTCGCAAAACATTCGCGTACCAGCGGCGCGTGCGCCTCAGTCCACATCACCATGGCAACCATACTCCGGATAGCCGTTCGATGCCGCGACGAGCCCTCACGCTGGCCATCCGGCCTATGTTTTCGGCGAGATCGCCAAACAAAAAGCCCGTTTCGATTGACGTCGAAACGGGCTTTCACTGCCTATCAGACACTGGCCGGATCAGGTTCCTGTCTTGCACTCGGCAAGCATGGGCGCGGCTTTCGGGTCGGCGGTCTCGTCGGTAAGCGTGCCTTCCGGGCCTTTCGTCCACCACGTGTAGTGGTCGCCAACGTATTTCGCGCCGGACGCAGCAAGGACGTTGACGAACAACATCTTTCGGCCGTCCACGGTGAGCAGCGCGAAGCTCTGCTTGTTCTTGGTGTTCATGTACTGGACTGTCAGCGCATGACCGCCGTCGCACTTGTAGCGCAGCGTGTTCATGGTAGCCATCTGGATCTGGGGCACGGTGAGCGGCATGGCAGATGCCACATGCGCCGCAGACCCGGCACACAGCGCCGCAAGGGCGGCGGCGACCTTCCTCCTTATCTCGCGCGTTCGTCCAAAAATTCGTTTCATCTCGATATCCTTTTGTTCGTCGTTTGTGCGGTCAAGCGCCGCGCTGCACGCCAATCAAGGATCGATCACCCCGGCGCACGCGTCGGTTGGAGCCGCCGCGACGTGACCGACCACCGGTACGATCTTCAGCCCCGCCGACGCAATACGGCACGGCGCCGCTGCCAGTCCGCACCCGCCGAGCCCGGCCAGGACCGCGCATAACGCGGCCAACACACACAATTTCACTTGGAACCTCCGTGCTGCCCGTGCAAAACCCGTGATACGGGCAGCGTGTTGCCGTCATCGAATGGAGACGGGTCTTACCTTAGACGCTGCCAGCTTCGCGCGTTCCCGCGCTTCGTCAGTATCGCGTCCGGTCGCAAGCGCCACGCCCATGCGGCGCTTCGTAAAACTCTCCGGCTTGCCGAAGAGGCGCAAGTCGGAATCCGGCACCGCGAGCGCTTCAGCTACCCCTTCGAAGCTGATGCCCGCTTCGTCGAGCCCGCCGTAAATCACCGCCGATGCCCCCGGCGCACGCAACGCCGCATCCACCGGAAGACCGAGGATCGCGCGAGCGTGCAGGTCGAACTCCGAGAAACGCTGTGTGGCGAGCGTGACGAGACCCGTGTCATGCGGTCGCGGGCTGACTTCGGAGAACCAGACGTCGTCGCCGCGCACGAACAATTCGACGCCGAACAAGCCGCGTCCGCCCAGCGCCGCCGTGACTTTTTCCGCGACATCGCGCGATTTCGCCAGCGCCGCCGCGCTCATGGCTTGCGGCTGCCACGATTCGACATAATCGCCCGCGACCTGCACATGGCCGATCGGCTCGCAGAAATATGTCTGCAGATTGCCGGATTCCGCGCTAACCGCGCGCACGGTGAGTTGTGTAATCTCGTAGTCGAAATCGATAAACCCCTCCACAATCACGCGCCCGTGATTCACGCGGCCGCCGGCCATTGCGTGTCGCCAGGCGGGTTCGATATCGGCTGCACTTCTGAGCACCGATTGCCCCTTCCCCGATGACGACATCACCGGTTTCACCACGCACGGGAACCCGATCTTCCCGATACCGGCTTTCATCTCGTCGAGCGAGTCGGCGAAAGCATAAGGCGACGTCGGCAGCCCGAGCGTTTCGGCGGCGAGGCGGCGGATGCCTTCGCGGTTCATGGTGAGCTGGGTCGCGCGCGCGGTCGGGATCACGACGGCGAGTTGCTCGGCTTCGATTTCGGCCAGCGTGTCGGTCGCGATGGCCTCGATTTCCGGCACGATCAAATGCGGCTTCTCGGCTTCGATCAAGGCGCGCAACGCCGCGCCGTCGGTCATGTCGATCACGTGCGAGCGATGCGCGACCTGATGGCCGGGTGCATCGGCGTAACGGTCGACCGCGATGGTTTCCACGCCGAGTCGTTGCAGCGCAATGATCACTTCCTTGCCGAGTTCGCCCGCGCCGAGCAGCATCACGCGGGTCGCGCCCGGCGAGAGCGGCGTGCCGATGGTGCCGGTTTGAAAGGGGGACGCAGCGGACTTCGCGCTCTGCATGGATGCTCCGGAAAAGAGGCCAGTAAAGCCCGGGATGTTAACACGCGGCCTCCTCGCGGACATGATCCGCGACCTGTCGCGCAGGAACATTCGCCGCACGGAATTGCACGCCAGAAAGCAAGTCGCACAGGACATTTCTTTACACATCGCAACGATTCCGATGCAAACGACCTTGGTCAATCGCCTGACGAGTGCGATACCCTTACGGTTTTGCCAGCCTGAGGATCTTTCATGTCGATGCAGCCTTCCCGTTCGCGCCTGGCGCCCCCCTCGGCGCGTAGCCACGTCCGTGCTGCTTCTGCCCGTTCCAGGCTTTCCATGGCGGCTGTTTTCTCAGCGGCGGCACTCGTTCTGGGCGGCGTGCTCGCCGGCTGCGCGCTGCCCACGCACCCTGACAGCGCCGCGCCGCCGACCGATCCGTACAATCCGGCAGCGACCCAGCTTCTCGACGATACCCAATGGCAGCTTGCCACCTGGACGGACGCAAGCGGCCGTGCACGCAAGATTCCGGACGCCGCGCCCCTTACGCTGAATCTATCGACGGATGGCGGCCAGCGCCGCGCAAACGGCTTCTCTGGATGCAATCGCTTTGCCGGCACGTACGACCTGACCGATGGCAAGCTCACATTCGGACCGCTCGCCGGCACGCGGATGGCATGTGCGCCCGGACCGGCCAGCGCGCTGGAACAGCCGTTCTTGCAAGGCTTGGCCGGCATCGAAAAGACCGGGGTGCAGATGCGCCCGCCAAGGGAGTTGCAGATCACGCTCAAAACTGGCGACGTGCTGACGTTCAACGAACACACGCAACCTTGAGGATGTTTTCTTCAGAGTGACGCCCGCACCGGAAAAACGAGAACCCGAGCGTGGTTCTCCAAACCATTTCCAGGTCCATGACGGTTAAACTCGGCGGTATGGTTTTATCTTTGGTTCAAGCATTTTTCCGAGCCTTGGTTCGCTGCTCACATCGCTCACATCATTCCTGGTTCCTTGCATGCACACGGTAGTTTTCGGCTGGTTCGGTATCTCGGCCGTCTGGTTCATCCCTCTTCTCTGGCGCATCGTCAAGTCCGTCCTGCCCAACGGCGGCGGCCTGCGCGGTCCCGGCACGATCCGCCTGTGGCTCGGTTTCTTCTGCGTGCTCTTCGCGAGTTGCACGCTCGAAGCCGCCGTCTTCCACTCATTTGCTTTCGCTACCGACCTGGACCATCTGGGCCATGCATTGTTGAACGCGTTCGCATCCCACAGCGCGGTGATCAATCCGGAGGGCGCGCTCGCCGTCGGTGCCGGCGCGGCCGTCGTGTTGTTGACCGGCCTGCCGTGGTTCCTCGACTTCCAGTGGCGCGAAGTGCTTGCGTGGGCGAACATTGCATTCGGCTTTGGATTCGATCCCGCCTCGTTCGCGCCAAGGGAACGCGCGGTCCGCGAGAAGCCATCGCGCAAGAAAGCGCCAAGGGAGAAAGCGGAAAGAGCGAGCGGCGTTGCGGGCGCGGCAGGTTCATCGAGCAGGATTTCACCCGATGCACCCCCGCTCGGCATTCCGCCCGTCACACCGCGTCAGGGCAGCCGGTATCAACGCCCCACGGTCTGGCGGCCGCAGCCCGCTCGACGCAGCGATGCCGAACGTCAGGCGCGCGGCCCCGAGACTGCGCGTCCGATAGAACCATCGTTTGGTGAACGACGGGACCTGCACGGTCGCGGCGCTGGGCCCATCGAACCGCTCGAGCCCGTCGCGCCCGCCGGATGGCTGAAGGCGGACGCAGCGCAAGGGAAGCCTGCGCCGCCTTTGAGCCCGACGAATACGCAAAGTACGCAGCGTCCTGTCGAGACGAACATAACTCGACGTCCGGATGTAACGCGCTCGACAATCACCCGCGGCGCGCCGGCCAGTTCCATCGGATCGTCGGCGGCTCGTGCGGCTCAGGCAGCACGCAATTCATCGATGCGGCCATCGGCGAGCACATCGGCGGCGTCTTCGCGCAACAACACCTTCGCGCCTGTCGTCACCAAGGAATCGTTTTTTGCGGTGGCCGCGTCCTCCGCGGGGAACGCGCCCGCGAAGCCCGCCGCGCCGCCGCCGGAACCCGACCGGATCAAGGAGGCGCTGCGCTCTATCGAGCAGACGGCAGCGCAGTGGACGACACGCGCCAATGGCATTCCAAGCGTTACGGCCGGTCCACCGGCTGTGGAAATCCCACCTGCGAGCGTCGCACAGGAACCGGCCACGCCCATTCCTGCCGCGATGCCGACCTTCAGCGCGGCGGGCGAGTACTCACCCGCCGTTCCGACGCACGATGATTTCGGCGCGACACCGGAAGCAGCATCCGCCGATACGCCGCCCGAAGCCCAAGCAAGCGACCTCGATGCTCAACCTGACCCGTTGCCCACCGCATCAATCGATCTGGACGATGCCGTTGACGAACCTGCACCCATCGTGCAACCGGAACCGACGCCGCCCGCCGATATTCCGTCATGGGCCACTCGCCGTGAAGAGTCGCCAGTCGAAGGCATCGAGCACGCTGCAACACCGGCATGGCATACAGCGGCAAGCACGCCCCGCCCTCCCCTGCCGCCAATAAGCGAGATCGAAGCGGAAGCTGAAGTAGAAGACGATCTCGAAGATCAGGCGCCGAATCCATCGAACGTCGTGCATTTCCTGCGCCCGGTTGCGGCTGTGCCTGTGCCTGCACCCACGACGCAAACCCCGCCACCGCCCCAGGAGCCGCGCGCGCCGGTCCGTGGTTTCATCGCGACGGAGTTCGAGTTCCATGCGCCGGCGGCATCTGCGGTGGACCTGCCCGGGCTCGATCTGCTCGAAGCTGCGTCCGACGAAGTCGAACCCGTCTCCGAGCAGCATCTCGCCGCTACCGGTCAGTTGATCGAGCAGCGCCTGCAGGAATTCAAGGTGCCGGTCACGGTGGTCGGCGCATCGGCGGGACCGGTCATCACGCGCTTCGAAGTCGAACCGGCGCTCGGCGTGCGCGGCAGCCAGATCGTGGGCTTGATGAAGGACCTGTCGCGCGGCCTTGGATTGACATCGATCCGCGTGGTCGAGACCATTCCCGGCAAGACCTGCATGGGGCTCGAGCTGCCGAACGCCAAACGGCAGATGATCCGGCTTTCCGAAATCCTCGAAGCCGACGTGTATCGCGATTCCAAGTCGTTTTTGACCATCGCGATGGGCAAGGACATCATCGGCAATCCGGTCGTCACCGACCTCGCTCGTGCGCCGCACATGCTGGTCGCGGGCACCACGGGCTCGGGCAAATCGGTGGCCATTAACGCGATGATCCTGTCGCTGCTCTTCAAGGCAAAACCGGAAGACGTGCGCCTGATCATGATCGATCCGAAGATGCTGGAATTGTCGGTGTATGAAGGCATTCCGCACTTGCTCGCGCCGGTCGTGACCGACATGAAGCTCGCCGCGAACGCGCTCAACTGGTGTGTTGGCGAGATGGAGAAGCGCTACAAGCTGATGTCGGCTGTGGGCGTGCGTAACCTGCAGGGCTTCAACCAGAAGATTCGCAACGCGGAAGCGGCCGGCAAGAAACTGACGAACCCGTTTTCGCTCACGCCGGATGCGCCCGAACCGCTCGCCAAGCTGCCGATGATCGTGGTCGTGATCGACGAACTCGCCGACTTGATGATGGTCGCGGGCAAGCAGATCGAGCAGTTGATCGCGCGCCTGGCGCAAAAGGCGCGGGCGGCGGGTATCCACTTGATCCTTGCGACGCAGCGGCCATCGGTGGATGTGATCACCGGCCTCATCAAGGCGAACATTCCGACGCGCGTGGCGTTCCAGGTTTCATCGAAGATCGATTCGCGCACGATCCTGGACCAGATGGGCGCGGAATCGCTGCTTGGCGCCGGCGACATGTTGTTCCTGCCGCCAGGCACCGGCTATCCGCAGCGCGTGCACGGCGCGTTCGTGGCCGATGAAGAAGTGCACAGCGTGGTCGAGTATCTGAAGCAGTTCGGCGAGCCGGAGTACGAGGAAGGGATCTTGTCGGGGCCGACGCCCGAAGGCGGCACGCCTGATCTGTTCGGCGAGACGCAGGACGCCGAAGCCGACCCGCTTTACGACGAAGCCGTCGCGTTCGTGTTGCGTACGCGCCGGGCATCGATTTCGTCGGTTCAGCGGCAGTTGCGGATTGGCTATAACCGTGCCGCGCGGCTCGTTGAACAGATGGAATCGGCGGGTCTCGTTTCGCCGATGGGAACCAACGGCAATCGCGAAGTGCTCGCGCCGAGCCAGCCGGAATGACGCATCACCACAAGCGCAAGCGCCTGAGCAGGAACAGCGTGACGGCCGCGCAAACCGCCATCACGCCCATCACGACCGCGAACGAATAGTGGTCGTGCGTGCCGGGCAAACCGGCGACGTTCATGCCGAAGATGCCCGAGACGAGCGTCGCGGGCATCAGCAACGCGGACATGATTGCGAGCCACAGCAGCTTGCGGTTGATGTCCTCGGACAGCAACGCCGCGATCTCGTCCTGCAGCAACTTCGCGCGTTCGTACTGCGCCTCAAGCCCCGCGGCGAGTCCGTTCAAAACCTGGATGGCCTGGATCAAGGTTTCCATCGAGCGCGGTTCGGCCCAGTCGAGCCGCCGCGTCACGAGTTGTGTGAGCGCGTTGCGTTCGGGATCGACAAACCGCTTCACCTCCACCAGCCGCCTTCGCACCGATCCCAGTTCCGCGCGCCAGTTTGAATGGCGACCGTCGAGCACGCCCTCCTCCACGTCGTCGAGCCGATCACCGATTTCATCGATACGATCCGCAAACGTGTCGTTCAGCGCGCGGATCAAACCCGCGAAGAGATCGACCGTGTCGCGGAACATCGTGCCTTCAAGCACTGCATGGCGCAGCCGGTCAGTCGATTGCAGGGGCTGTGCGCGTACGGTGATCATGCGGTTTCTATCGACGTAAAAGCGCAGCGCGCCCGTTGCCCGGCGCGTGGCCTGCGCATTCGGATCGGCGTCGGGCGTCTCCGCGACGCGCTCAAGATCCGCGACCACGCCGTACATGAAGGTCGATCCCATATGAACGCGCGGCCGCTTGTCCTCGCCGTTCAGGAATTCCCGCGCCACATCCGGCATGGCGGTGACGCCGGTGAGCCAGCTTTCGACGGTGTCGTCGTTGGCGCTCAGGTGCAGCCAGGTCGGGCCATCGCCGACGATCTCCCGGCGTGCTTCGTCCCAGGACAGGCGCAGCGCCTCGGCGCCGGAAAAGCGGAACGCGCAGATGAAGCCAGGCGGCGCCTTCGAGTCGTCGGGCGCTGCGGCATTGGGCCGGTCTGTTTCTTTGCTCGATTCTGTGATGATGTTCAACGGTCGATTCCTTGCATACCGGCAACTGGCGGGCACTGCGGGTTGAAAAACTCTTATTGTGCAAAATCCAGGCCGCGTGGAACGAAAGCGGCCTGGCACATCAATACGATCCAATTACGTTCGGAGATCGTCAGGAAGGCGAAACGAACTTGAAATCGACCGGCGAACCGATTTCGAGTTTCTTCGGATCCGATGCCAGTTCCCCCGTCTCCGGATTGCGCCTGAAGAAGTAGACGCTGTCGCTGTCCTGGTTGCCGACGATCAGCCAACGGCCGGTCGGATCGATGGCGAATTCACGCGGCGTCTTGCCGAGCGTAGAACGCCGGCCAAGCAGTTTCAGATGACCATCGGCGGGATTAACGGCGTAGGTCAGGATCTCATTGACATCGCCACGATTGGTCGTGTACAGGAAGCGCCCGTCCGGCGACAAATGGATCGCGCCGCCGCCGATCTTTCCTTTGAAACCGGGCGTGGTCATGGCCAAGGTCTGCTTGAGCGTGAGCTTGCCGTCGTCGTAATCGTAGACCATCACCGACGCGTTCATCTCGGTCGTCACGTAAGCATGTTTGGCGGCTTCGTCGAAGATCATGTGGCGCGGTCCCGAACCCGGTTTTACCAGCGTGTAGCGCGATTCGGTCGGACCGAAGAGGCCACGTGTGCCGTCGGGGGTGTATCGGTACGAATACAGCTTGTCCGCGCCCAGGTCCTGCGCAAATAGATAGCGGCCGTCAGGCGAAAACACGGTGGAATGAACGTGCGAATTATCCTGACGTCCGGTCACGGGACCGCTGCCGTCGTGATGAACCGTGAGTACAGACGGCAGGACGCGTTCGCCCTCCAGCGGGAAAACGGCGAAGCTGCC
The DNA here is from genome assembly GCF_964243625.1 of uncultured Caballeronia sp. NCBI lineage: Bacteria > Pseudomonadati > Pseudomonadota > Betaproteobacteria > Burkholderiales > Burkholderiaceae > Caballeronia > uncultured Caballeronia sp. Next base: position 11,590 of record NZ_CAXTGZ010000030.1, on the reverse strand, counting down.
GCCCGGGTTCGACGCCACCGAGTAGTTCGCCGTGAGCAGATACCTGCCGTCAGGGGACAACGCAAGGTACGCGGGATCGTTGCCATCGGACGAGACGCGGTTCACGAAGGTGAGCTGGCCGCTCGCCGGGTCAAACCGGAACGCACTGATGCCGCCGCGCTGCGATGCGGGACCGTTGTCGCCGGGCAATTCGTTGACTGCGTAGACGTGCTGCCTGTCCTTGCTGACCACGAGATAAGAAGGATTCACCGCTTGCGTCGCGGAAAGACGCATGATGGCGCCGCTGGCGGTATCGAACCGGTAGACATAGATTCCCTCGCTCTTGCCGCTGCCCGTATAGGTGCCGACCAGCAGGTCATATACGCTGCTCTCGGCTGACCCGGCAGGATTCACGGACGGGTCGGACGCGCTCTGTGCGAACGCTGGGCCCGCTGCCAGGGACAGCCCTATCGTCACGCTCGCCGCGAAACTCTTGACCAGAACGTTCATGTTGCGGCATGAAGTTTGCGTGGGGGCGCTACGCGGGGAAGAAGAAGTAAAAACGGAATGCATTGAAACCTCCTGATCGTTCGTTATTACGGCTTGTTTCAGGTTATGTGGCGCGTGATGCATGCCTTCATCCAATCAATTACAACCAGCGTCTCTGTCAAATTTCTATCAAAACAAAGGAGCAATAATGGATATCCATCTGAGCCTCGGTCCGCTGGTCGCGCTCATCGCAGGCATTTTGATCCTGGTCGTACCGCGCCTGCTCAACTTTATTGTTGCAATCTATCTGATCATCATCGGGTTGATCGGCGTGTTCGGATTGAGCGCAACGCATTTTTGACAATGCTGCATGCCCCAGGCGCCGTCTTGCCGCACGCCACCGCGTGAAGCATGGTGAGGTAAGACGGTACTTTGGGATTGAGGTTCCGGCGGGACGCGCGCAACGCCGTGCGAGATCGTACGTAACGGTCTCGCATCGGGTTGCGGCATTGAAATCAAGAACCCTGGGAGATGCGACTCAGGCTGTACATCATCCGTTGGCAAGCTGCTCGAGGCGCATGCGGCCCTGCAGCGAAAGGCCGCCGACAGCCAGCAAGCCGTTCGTATCCCGATGCTGCGTGAAACAATCGCGTTCAATCAGGAACGTCGCCGCGACCTCCATCCCATTTCGCGAGAGGCCAAGATGTTTGTAATCGAGATCGATGAGCGTGGACGTATCGGCGATACGGCTCGCAGCAGACAGGATGGCGATGCAATCGGCTCTCAACGGATTCGGCATGGCTTTCACGTTCGATTTCCTCGAAGACGTCAGGCAAGCGTGGACGCGTCGTGCGATAAGAATCTGCATGCCGGTCGAAAGCTGGCATCGCTCAGGCGCGAACTTTCATTCTAGGCGTTCGTCCACTTTATTTTCAAGTTGAGCTTACATATTCCGTTCGACCGATCGCTTTGAAGTGAACACCAAACTCGCATGCCAACGCACGAAATACGAATGCACTTCATAATCGACCGCTCCAATCGCTTCATCGAAATCACTACCTGCCTATGCCCGCACTGATCGAAGACTACGCCCTGGTTGGCGACGGCCACACCGCCGCCTTGATCTCGAAAGAGGGATCTGTCGACTGGCTGTGCTGGCCGCGCTTCGATTCCGGCGCCTGTTTCGCCGCGCTACTGGGAACGCCCGAAAACGGCCGCTGGCTGATCACGCCTGACCTGCCCGAGGGCGCACCGCCTCCGGTCATCACGCGCAAATATCGCGGCGACACGCTGATCCTCGAAACCGATTTCGAAACGCCCGAGGGCCGGGTCTCGCTCATCGATTTCATGCCCGTTCGCGATGGCCTGTCCGACCTCGTGCGTATTGTCGTTGGCCGGCGCGGCACCGTGAAGATGAAGATGGAACTGGTGCTGCGCTTCGATTACGGCTCATCGATTCCTTGGGTCAGCCGCCTTCCGGACGACAGTGGCATTCGCGCCATCGCCGGTCCCGATTTGTGCGTGCTGCGCACGCCCATCGACCTGTCTGGCGAGAACATGCGCACGGTCGGGGAGTTCACGGTGAGCGAGGGTGAACGTGTGCCCTTCTCGCTCGTTTATTCGCAATCTCATTTGCGCCTGCCGCCCGCCCGCGATCCGCATACGCAGTTCGCACGCACCGAAAATTTCTGGCTCGAGTGGTCCGGCCGCAGCAACCTGGATGGCCGATGGGGTCCGGCGATCCGCCGCTCGCTGATCACGTTGAAGGCGCTCGCCTACGAGCCGACCGGCGGCATCGTCGCTGCACCTACCACGTCGCTGCCGGAGCAGCTTGGCGGAACCCGCAACTGGGATTATCGATACTGCTGGCTGCGCGACGCGACCATCACGCTCCTCGCGATGATGCGCAGCGGCTACTACGATGAAGCCCGCGCATGGCGCGCGTGGCTCGGCCGCGTGATGGCGGGTTCGCCGCAACAGATCCAGATCATGTACGGCATTGCCGGCGAACGGCGCCTGCCCGAATGGGAAGTCGACTGGCTGCCGGGTTACGAGGATTCGAAGCCCGTGCGCGTCGGCAATGGCGCCGTCGACCAGTTGCAACTCGATGTCTACGGCGAAGTCATGAACGCGCTGCACCTCGCACGGGTGGGCGGGCTGCAAAGCGACGACACCGTCTGGTCCATCCAGCGCGCCATGCTCGATCACCTGGATACGGTCTGGCAGGAACCCGACGAAGGCATCTGGGAAACGCGCGGCGGCCGCCAGCAGTTCACATTTTCGAAGGTCATGGCCTGGGTGGCGTACGACCGCGCGATCAAATCGGCGGAACAGTTCGGCCTGGAAGGTCCGCTCGAACATTGGCGCAACCAGCGCTCGGTCATCCACGCCGACGTTTGCTCGAAGAGCTGGAATGCATCGATGAATTCGTTCGTCCAGACATACGGCGGCGACGACCTCGATGCGAGCCTGCTGCTGATTCCGCTGCTCGGTTTCCTGCCGCCGGAAGACCCGCGCGTGATCTCGACGCTCGATGCCATTGAACGCGACCTGACGCACGACGGCCTGGTGAAGCGCTATCACACGGCCGAAGTGCAGGATGGCTTGCCTCCTGGCGAAGGGACGTTTCTCGCGTGCAGCTTCTGGCTCGTCGATAACCTCGCGCTCCAGGGCCGCCTGGAGGAAGCGTTCGCCATGTTCGAGCGGCTGGTGGGACTCGCCAACGACGTCGGCTTGCTTGCCGAGGAATACGACACGGTCGCGAAACGTCAGGTCGGTAACTTCCCGCAGGCGTTTTCGCACGTGGCGCTCGTGCACACGGGAATGAACCTGATGAAACACGAGCAAGGCATGGCCAAGGCGACCGGCCAACCAGCGCAGCGTCAGGACAAACCCTCGGAAGCCGTGAGCACAAACGAAAGCGATTCGTAATTTTCAGTCAAAAGTTGACGAGTTTTGCGTGAAAACCAGCGTTTTACTGAGGTAAACGACACGTATGCTGCGTTGCACAAAACGGTGTTCTTGGCTATGATCGGAGAAGGTTTCCGACCGGTCGTTCGGCGAAACAATGCATCCGAAGCCAAACCCCGGCCCCGCCGTTCATCACAGGCGCAGCCGGTTTTACACGGGTAAAACATGCTCTATCAACTTCACGAATTCCAGCGGGCCATGTTGAGTCCGCTTACAGCATGGGCGGAAGCGGCGTCGAAATCGTTCACCAATCCGTCCAGTCCGCTTTCGTATGTTCCCGGTTCCACGCGTCTCGCGGCCGGTTACGAGCTGCTGTATCGGCTGGGCAAGGATTACGAGAAGCCCGAATTCGAGCTGCATCAGATCGAGAAGAATGGCCACGCCATTCCTATCGTCGAGCAGATCGTGATCGAGAAGCCGTTTTGCCGGCTGATCCGCTTCAAGCGTTTTTCCGACGACAGCGCGACCGTCACGGACCTCAAGACCGAACCTATCGTGCTGGTGTGCGCGCCGCTTTCGGGCCACCACGCCACGCTTTTGCGCGATACCGTCAAAACGCTGCTGCAGGACCACAAGGTCTACCTGACCGACTGGCTCGACGCGCGCATGGTCCCGCTCGAAGACGGGTCGTTCCATCTCGACGACTACGTGGAATACATCCAGGAATTCATCCGCCACATCGGCGCGAAGGACCTGCACGTGATCTCGGTGTGCCAGCCGACCGTGCCGGTGCTCGCCGCCATATCGTTGATGGCAAGCCGCGGTGAAGACACGCCACGGACCATGACGATGATGGGTGGTCCTATCGATGCACGGCGCAGCCCGACTTCCGTGAACTCGCTTGCAAGCGAACATTCCTACGAATGGTTCGAAAACAACGTGATCCACACGGTCCCGGCGAACTATCCGGGCGTGGGCCGCAAGGTCTATCCGGGCTTCCTGCAGCATGCGGGTTTTGTCGCGATGAACCCCGAGCGCCACGTGACCGCGCACTGGGACTTCTATCAGAACCTCATGCGTGGCGACGACGAAGATGCAGAGCAGCATCGCCGTTTCTACGACGAATACAACGCCGTGCTCGACATGGACGCGGATTATTACCTCGATACCATTCGCATCGTCTTCCAGGATTTCCAGCTGGCCGAAGGCACGTGGGACGTGAACGGCGAGCGTGTACGTCCGCAGGACATCAAGCAGACGGCGCTCTTGACCATTGAAGGCGAGCTCGACGACATCTCCGGCAGCGGCCAGACACGCGCTGCTCACGACCTGTGCACCGGCATTCCTGCGAAGAACAAACGCCACTACACCGCCGAAAAAGCCGGACACTACGGCATTTTCTCGGGCCGCCGCTGGCGCACGATGGTGTACCCGCAACTGCGTGAATTCATTCTCTCGCACGACAAGGCGCCGAAGAAGGAAGCAGTTCCCGCCTGAGTCTGGATCGCACGGATCAGCATGACACCGCACGCCGCGTCCTTACGCGGCGTGTTTCATTGCGGGCATGACCCCTTCAGTGAGGCGTGCCGAGTCGGATGCATGAGTTCTTGCGCAGGTTGCGTGGGTCAGCGCCGCATCAGGTAGGCGAGCAGCAGCTCCGTATTCATCTTGATGATTTCATCGCGTTCGGCGTCAGCGCTGAAATCGAGCCCGAACGTGGCTTCCAGCGTGAACCGGTTGGATACGATGTAATACCCGAGCCCGGACAAGGTGATGTAGAAGCGCAAGGGGTCCACGTTATTGCGAAACAATCCGGCTTGTTGACCACGTTCCAGTATCTTCGCGAGCTTCGCGACCACGGGCGAGATGAGCTCGCGGATACGCGTGGAGCCCTTTATATAACGTGCTTCATGGAGGTTCTCGTTATTCACCAGCCGTAATAGCTCGGGGTGCTCACGATAGTAATTCCAGATGAAATGCGCGAGCTGCGTAACGGCTTCGACCGGCGCCACGCCCTCCAGATCGAGCGATTTTTCCGCATCGGTGAGCGCCGTGAACGCGTGTTCCAGGACGGCGGTGAACAACTGCTCCTTGCTGCCGAAATAGTAGTAGAGCATTCGCTCATTCGTTTCGGCGCGGCGGGCTATCTGGTCCACACGCGCCCCGAACAAGCCTCCCGCCGCGAACTCCTCGGCGGCGGCAAGCAGGATTCTGCGGCGCGTGCCCTCAGGATCTCTTTTGATTTTTGGCTGGTTCATGGTGGCTTCATGATCGACAAACCGCGTTTTGAGAGTAGCGTCATGCATTCCTGTGTCCTAAAGAAGCATGCGATGGATCGGTTGCGCCAACGTGATTGGGAATACCGTCCTGCAGTCAATCTAAAGCGATTTGATTATGTGCACATCGTTGGCCCGTTGGCAATTGGGATTGATTGGGAACAGCTTGAAATTCGGCGATAATGCCGCCTCGGGCACAACGCATCGAAACCAGGCCGAATGCCCCGAACGCACAAATGCGATATCAAAACGAGCGCGAGCATAAGCGCTTGAACATATCCCCACAAGTGGTCGTCGGTTTTAGCCGTTTGATCGCTTGAATGCGAATCGTCTGCAGTGTCGGGATGCCTCCCGCATCTTGACCTGTTCGCTTCGTGTCCATCTGATTAATGCGGCCGGCGCCGCCATACCCCAGCCGTTAATGTGACAGCAGTGATTGCAACTTTCCCCACGACCCTTGCTAGCCAGATTGAAGACCTGCTGCCGCAGACGCAGTGCACAAAATGCGGCTACCCCGCGTGCCGGCCGTACGCCGAGGCCATCGCGGCAGGTCAGGCAAGCTATAACCAATGCCCGCCCGGTGGCGAGGAAGGCGTGGCGCGGCTTGCCCGCCTGCTTGGCAAGCCCGTCATTGCGCTGAATCCGGAGAACGGTGTTGAACGGCCGCGGCCGCTTGCTATCATCGACGAGAACCTGTGTATCGGCTGTACGTTGTGCCTGCAAGCGTGCCCGGTGGACGCTATCGTTGGCGCGGCCAAGCAGATGCACACGGTGATCCCCGAGCTTTGTACCGGCTGCGACCTGTGCGTGCCGCCCTGCCCCGTCGATTGCATCGCCATGATTACAGTCACCGGCGACAAGACCGGCTGGGACGCATGGACGCAGCCGCAAGCCGACGCCGCGCGCATCCGGCACGACCAGCATCTGGCGCGGCTCGCGCGTGAACGCGATGCCGCCGAAGCGCGTAAGGCGGCGCGCGTGGCGGGATCGGCCAAGCCAGTCGAACCGGCCATATCCGGCGATCGCGTCGTGAAAACAGCAGCCGCCACGCCGGAAGACGAAGCGCAAGCCAAAAAGCGCGCGATCATCCAGGCCGCGATGGAACGTGCGCGCAAGAAAAAGGAAGAACTGGCGAAGCTCGGCGCAGCGCCGAAGAACATCGATTCGGTGAGCCCCGAGGTCCAGGCGCAAATCGACGCAGCCGAAGCCCGGCGCCGCCGCCTAGGTTTGACTGACGTGAACAGCGAGCCCGACAGCGACTCCGCAAACGACCCCGACGCCTGATCCGATGAACCCGAAAAAACGCCGCGCGATCTTCGAGACGCTGCAGAGCCTGAACCCGCATCCGACCACCGAGCTCGAGCACAACTCGCCGTTCGAGCTGCTGATCTCCGTCCTGCTCTCGGCGCAAGCCACCGATGTCTCCGTGAACAAGGCGATGCGTCGCATGTACCCGGTCGCCAACACGCCGGCCAAAGTGCTGGCGCTCGGCGAAGAAGGCGTGACGGAATACATCAGGACGATCGGGTTGTATCGGACGAAAGCGAAGAACGTCGTTGCGACGTGCCGGATTCTCGTCGAGCAATACGGCGGCGAGGTGCCCGATAACCGCGAGGCGCTCGAAGCGCTGCCGGGCGTCGGGCGCAAGACCGCGAACGTGATCCTGAATACCGCGTTCGGCCATCCGACCATTGCCGTCGATACCCATATCTTTCGCGTTTCGAACCGAACGGGACTCGCGCCCGGCAAGGACGTGCGTGCGGTAGAACTGGCGCTGGAGAAGTTCGTCCCCGACGAATTCAAGCAGGACGCGCATCACTGGCTGATCCTGCACGGGCGTTATGTGTGCAAGGCACGCGTGCCCGAGTGCTGGCATTGCGCGATCGAACCTTTGTGCGAGTACCGGCCGAAGACGCCGGCGCCCATCGAATAAGGGCTCTGTCCCGGCGCCAAGCGAGCCGCATCGATGCAGCTTAAAATGCCCGTCAGACCACGATTCAGTAAAGCGACACGACCCCATGTTCAACCCCAGCCGCGACGAAGTTCGCCAATTTTTCACCGAAACCTGGCGCAAACAGCGGCAAGGCGGCGTCCTGACGCCGCTTGAAAGCATCGCGGCCGACTGGATTGGCGAGCATCCGGAATACCAGCAGGAACTCGCCGATCCCGACGTCGCCCACGCCGACTACTCGCCGGACCAGGGCAAGAGCAATCCGTTCCTGCACCTGTCGATGCATCTGGCGATCACAGAGCAACTTTCCATCGATCAACCGCCGGGAATTCGCCGCGTGCACGAGCGGCTGGTCGGGCGCCTGGGTTCGACGCATGATGCGCAGCACGCGATCATGGAATGCCTCGGCCAGATCATCTGGGAGGCGCAACGCAACAATACGCCGCCTGACACCGATGCCTATCTTGCGTTGATCGAACAGCGCGCATCGCGGGATTGAGGCGCTGAAGCTTCAAACAAAAACACCTCGCATCAGCGAGGTGTTTCGTCATGCGCGATAAACCGGCAAAAAGTTACTTCTTCAGCACCAGATCGCCACTCAGCGATTCGATATACGCCGAGATATCCTTCAAGTCCGCCTGCGACAGGTTCTGCACCTGCGCCGACATGATGGCGTTGGCGCGGCCGAAGTTCGGATTGCCGTTGCCCATCTGGTACTGGCGCAGCGCCCAATAGATGTAGTCGGCGTGCTGGCCCGCGAGCTTCGGATACTCCGCGCTCACCGGCTTGTTCAGGTTCGGCCCGTGGCAGGCTGCGCAATTGTGCGCTTCGGTGAGCACCTTGCCGTTGCTGGCATCGGCGGCGAACGCCGGCTGCATGGCGATCACGCCGGCCAGCGCGGCTGCCGTACATGCTGTTTTCAACACTGTTTCGAGTGCCTTCATGAATTCTCCTATCCCGCGAATTGTGAATGCCGAGTGAGTGCGTCTCGGGCCTGATGCCTTGCATGATCAGGACCAACGCGCAGGATCACTTGTCGGGATTGTTCTTCGAAGAGGGGGTTTGCGCGGCGTAGTACGCTGCAATATCGGCGATATCCTGATCGGTCAGCGTCACCGCTATGCCGTGCATGGTCTCGAAATGGCGATCGCCCTTCTTGTAGGCTTGCAGCGCGTTCTCAATGTAGCGGGCGCTCTGGCCGCCGAGCATGGGCACCCGGTACACCTCGGGATACGCGGTGCGATAACCGGGAATGCCGTGACACCCGATACACATCGCAACCTTGCCCTGGGCCGCTTTCGCGTTGCCCACGACATCGGCGGATGCCTGGGTCGCGAAGCCGGCAAGCCCCGACAGCGCTGCGATCACGGCACATTTGCCGACGAATTTATTCATAGCTTCTAACCTGGCATGAGGGGAAATCCGGCACCTTGTAAAGGCCTGGCGTTCCGGGACTTTCTCGGGACTGATCAATCGGCCGTGCTTCCTGTGCTTCCAGCGCGCAGCCTGAGGCAGGTCTGATTGACAGCCACACGGGCCAAAAAAATCGCGCTAATTGTACCGCGCGGCCTACCCTGCGTCCACAGGCCGCGGCGGGAAGGTCTGCACCGCGCAAAGCCTTGCCAATCAAGGCCCGGCGGCCTGCGACACTGTGTCCAATGGACATCCTGGAAACGCCCGAATACCGGGTATTTGGGCGCTCAATGGCAAAACGGCATCTGACTTATACTGCAATTTTCCCTCTTCGAGAGATGCGTCATGCGTTTTGAAGGCTCATCGCAGTATGTCGCCACAGACGACCTCAAGCTCGCTGTCAACGCCGCGATCACGCTGCAACGCCCGCTTTTGATCAAGGGCGAACCCGGCACCGGCAAGACCATGCTGGCCGAGGAAGTGGCGGCCGCGCTCGGCATGCCGCTCTTGCAATGGCACATCAAATCGACCACGAAAGCGCAACAGGGCCTGTACGAATACGACGCTGTTTCGCGTCTGCGGGATTCACAGCTTGGCGACGAACGCGTGAAGGACATCCGCAACTACATCGTAAAAGGTGTGTTGTGGCAGGCCTTCGATGCCGACGTGCCGACTGTTCTGCTGATCGATGAAATCGATAAAGCCGACATCGAATTCCCGAACGACCTGTTGCGCGAACTCGATCGCATGGAATTTTATGTGTATGAGACGCACGAGCTGGTTAAGGCGAGACACCGGCCGCTCGTGATCATTACATCGAACAACGAAAAAGAACTGCCGGACGCGTTTTTGCGCCGCTGCTTTTTCCACTACATCAAGTTCCCCGAACCCACGACGATGAAGCAGATCGTCGAAGTGCATTTTCCGGGCATCAAGGAAGAACTGGTCGCGGCCGCCATGCAAAGTTTCTTCGAGTTGCGCAACGTGTCAGGACTCAAGAAGAAGCCCTCGACGTCCGAGCTGCTCGACTGGCTGAAGTTGCTGCTGGCGGAAGATATCGGTCCCGAAGCGCTGCGCTCGAGCGATCAGAAGCAGATCATCCCGCCGCTGCATGGCGCGTTGCTGAAAAACGAACAGGACCTGAGCCTTTTCGAGCGGCTCCTGTTCATGAACCGCAACAACCGTTGAGCGGACGCCGGTCATGCTGATCGACTTCTTTTATTCGTTGCGCAACGCCAAGCTGCCGGTTTCGGTCAAGGAATACCTGACCTTGCTCGAAGCGTTGAAGGCGCAGGTGATCGGGCCGTCTATCGACGAGTTTTATTTTCTTGCGCGCATGACACTGGTCAAGGACGAGAAATACTTCGATAAATTCGACCAGGCTTTCGGCACGTATTTCCACGGCATTGCCGCACTCGATGAAACTGCGCTCGATATCCCGCTCGACTGGCTGAAGAAAAAGCTCGACCGGGATTTCACGCCCGAAGAGAAACGGCAGATCGAGGCGCTCGGTGGTATCGACAAGCTGATGGAGCGCCTGAAAGAGCTTTTCGAAGAACAGAGAGAACGGCACGAAGGCGGCAGTAAATGGATCGGCTCGGGCGGCACGTCGCCCTTCGGCAATGGCGGATTCAATCCGGAAGGCATTCGCATTGGCGGCGACTCCGCCGGAAACCGGAGTGCGGTCAAGGTCTGGGATGAGCGCGCTTACAAGGACTACGACGACCAGGTCGAAATCGGTACGCGCAATATCAAGGTCGCGTTACGGCGGCTGCGCCGGTTTGCGCGCGAAGGCGCCGCCGATGAACTCGATCTCCCCGATACCATCCGCAGTACCGCCGCGAATGCCGGCTGGCTCGATCTGAAAATGGTGCCTGAGCGCCACAACAATGTGAAAGTCCTGATGCTGCTTGACGTAGGCGGTTCAATGGACGATCACATCAAGCGCGTGGAAGAATTATTTTCGGCGGCGAAATCCGAGTTCAAACATCTCGAGTTCTATTATTTCCATAACTGCGTCTACGATTATCTGTGGAAGAACAATAAGCGCCGACATGGCGAACGAACTGCCACGTTCGACGTTTTGCACAAGTTTTCGCCTGATACCAAGCTGATTTTCGTCGGCGATGCCACCATGAGCCCATACGAAGTCATGCAACCGGGCGGGTCCGTGGAATATAACAACGCCGAAGCCGGCGCGGTCTGGCTCAGGCGCCTCGCCGACCAGTTTCCGCGTTTCGCATGGCTCAATCCCGAACCGGAAAGGCTTTGGGAATACCGGCAATCGGTATCGGTCATCCGGCAGATCCTGGGCGGTCGCATGTACGGCCTGACGCTGGCCGGGCTTGAAAGCGCGATGCGTGCGCTTTCCAAATAAATCAAATCGGGTCCAAGTGGCACGGCCACTTCTTTTCACACTGTCCCTGCCCTTTCAGCCTCTCAGCGCGTACGATCCGCGCGAAACGTCCCTGAGAGGCTTCAAATGAATCCGTCCGCCACGGCTTTCCGGCCATTCGCTGATTCGTCGCTGTCAGCCATGGTCGCGGGATTTGTCGCGATGATGACCGGCTAT
>NZ_CAXTGZ010000029.1:0-22611 GCF_964243625.1 uncultured Caballeronia sp. | reverse complement strand
ATCGCCGCTTGCATTGCCGCCAATCACCAACTTGTCCGTGAACTGGTTCGATGCTGCGCCGCCTTCGTTCATCACCGTGTTGACAATCAGCTTCGCGTTGTTGCCCACGTAATTGCCGCTGACGTTCAGCACATTGCCCGTCGTGCCGGACGCAGCCGCGAGGTTGATCGTGGCGTTGTTCGTGAGGTTGCCCTGGATCAGGAACGAGCCTGTCGAGCTTGCCGAGAAAGCCGGCAACGCATTCGCCACTGCGATCGTGCCCGAGTTGTTCACCGAGCCCAGGACCGTGCCGAAGCCGCCGAGTGTCGCGCCGTCGGCAACGGTCGTCGTGCCTGAGCCGATCGTCGCGCTCGCGTGTTGCGCGTCGCCGACTGCAAGGGTGCCGCCAAGCACGTTCGTGTCGCCATAGGTGCTTGCGCCGTTCATCGTGAGCATGCCGCTGCCCAGCTTCGTCAATGCGCCTGAGCCGGTTACAGCCTGCGAAAGAGTCGATGAAAACTGCTGCGTGTCGATGGTCCCGCCGTTCGCGTCGATCGTGATTGCACGGGTGGCCGCGAGGTCGAGATTGTTGCCGAGTTGCAGCGTGCCGCCGTTGAACGTAACGCCGCCGGCGGTAGCGCCCAATGCGTTATCGGCACTGATGTTGACCGTGCCTTGCGTGATCAACGTGCCGCCTGAATACGTGTTTCCGCCGGGCGCCGTTGGCGCCAGCGTCAATGTACCGGCGCCGGTTTTCTCGATGGAACCCGTGCCGCTCAGCAAGCCTGCATACGTGCCATCGTCGGTCTGTGCGAAACGCACGAGCCCGTTGTCCGTGATCGCCGACGGCAGGCTTTGCGCGCGCGCTTCGAGCGTGCCGGGGGCGTCGACGGTGAACTGTCCTGCGTAAGCGCTGTTGTCGCCGGTCAGGATCAGCTTGCCGTTCGCGACTTCCGCCGTCTGCACGTCAGGCAGGATGCCGTTGAGCGTCCATGTGCCGGTATCGTCCTTGATGAGCGTCTGGAAGCCGGCAATGTACCCGCTCACCGATGTGTCGAGCGTTCCGGTGCCGGCGCCGCTCAGGATCAACTGGTTGTTGCCCGTGCCGCCGTCGACGCTGCCTTGCACCGTCGAACCGGTGTAGATGCGCATGGTGTCATCGCCGCCCGAGAACAGGAGGTTGCCGATCACCTTGCCTTTGTTCGTGAAATCGACAGCGCCGTCGCCGCTCGATCCGATTGCGTTCACAGGCGCTTCGATCACGCCCGTCTGCGTGTTGATGACCGTGTTGCTGCCCGACGTGTTCTGAAACCAGATGGCCGCGGCGTTCTTTGCCTGAATCAGGCCGCTGTTCGTGATGACGTTGCCCGTACCCTGCAGGTTCACGGCTTCCGCAATGTCTTCAGTGCCTTTGGACAGCACCTTGCCGCCGGCTTCGACCGTCAGTGTGCCGTTGTTCTGGAACTCGATGGTGTTGGTGCCCGTGCCGTAGAAACCGTGCAACTCGACTGCATGGTTGCTGACGGTGCCGCCGGACTTCACGGTGATGTTGGCGCGGTCGGCGAGACTGATTGCCGATGCGTCTTGTGTATTGATGAGCGCACCCTTCTTGACGACGACTGTGCGGTCGTCGTTACCCGGAGCATTGCCCGTGCCGATCGTCGTTGTCTCTGGCGAGCCGGCACTGCAAACAGTGTATTGACCATTCACTGCGCACGCGGCTGCCGCAGCAATCGGGTTGAGAAGAAACGGAATGAGCAGCAACGACGGTGCAAGCGAGATCGCTCGCGTACGAACAGGATTTGACATGGTACGCCCCGGTGTTTGTTATCTGAATGCGAGCGGAATTTATCAACGGGGGTCATGCAGTGAATGTTGTAAGGCGAACAGTTGTGCTTCAAAAGTAATCCAACGATGGACGCTATGTGCCGTGCCGCTTATAGCGAAACAAATAGGCGCGTGATAAGTGTCAGGCAGTGTCAAATCGAGTGACGGGTACGGGCTCGGGAACGAGCGAGACGGTCTGATCCGTACACGTCAGTGTCGATGCAATGCGCGCATTGCCATTAGCAGAATCTCATCGTCTTGTTTGCGCGTTGCCGAACACAAGATGAGGCTGGCGTTGTGATGTGTGGTCTACCCTACGTTGCATCGCACGTCGTGCTGGACGATGCACATGGTCCCTGTACGATGCGTTTTTCAGCGTAGCCAGCGTTTCGACGTTCAGGGCAGGCGTTTTTATTCGGGGGATAGATGGGATCGAAGAGCACTGTGGCGAGCGTGCCGACGAAGGTCCATGTTCATTTGTATTACGGTGTCGATCCGAGCCGTTATCGCAAGGATGACAACGTCGGTTGCCTGTACGGTTATCACTACGCCGAGTCTGAATCCGTGGCGGTTTCGTATTCGCAGGATCATCCCGAAGGTCGCGCGATGCGCTCCATCCGCCGCGGCCTGAAGGCGCTGTTTGGCTGTGACCTGATTCATACGTTTCGCAATCGTGCAGCGTTGCTCGAGTCCGATGTTGTCTGGACGCATACGGAACGCGAGTATCTGTCCGCTGCACTGTTGCTGATGCTCAAGCGTGGACCCAAGCCGCTGCTGCTTGCCCAAAGCGTCTGGTTGCTCGACGTATGGAAGTCTCTTAGCGGATTCAAGCGCGCCATCTACAAGAAGCTGATCAACCGTGCGGATCTGCTCACGACGCTCACCACCGATAACGCCGCGCTCGTCAAGCAATTCTGGAACCGCGAAGCAACGGTCGTGCTCTACGGCATCAGCACGGACGACTTCCCCATGCAGCCGGTGTCGCAGTGGCGTCCGCACGAACCCTTGCGCGTTGCCGCGATAGGCAATGACCGGGATCGGGACTGGCAGACGTTCATGGAAGCCTTCGAGAACGACGCGCGTTTCTCGGCACGGCTTGCAACGCAGCGCAAGGTCTCGCGTCCAAGCGCGGCGGATAACGTCGTGGTGGCGCCGGTATCGGGTATCGAAGAACAGCGCAAGCTTTATGAATGGGCCGATGTGATCGTGGTGCCGTTGCATCCGAATCATCATGCATCGGGTATCACGGTGGTGCTGGAAGGCGTGATGGCCGGGAAGGTGGTGGTTGCCACGGACATTGGCGGGCTCACCGACTACTTCTCGCACGATGCCGTTTCGTATGTCCCGGTCCACGATCCGCGCAGTCTTCGCGAAACCGTTGCCGCTTTAGGCGCCGATCCCGAAGGCACGACAGAACGCATCCGCCGCGCGCAGCAGGAGTTGACATCGAAGGAACTGACCACGCGTGGATACGCGCGTCAGCATGTCACGCTCACGCATCAGATGCTGCGCGACGCCGCAATGCGTGAAAGCGTCACGCCAATGGCCCGGGCATAGCCGGAACATATGATTGATTCGAAATCCTACGCAATCGCTCCGCCGCCATCCACGAGCACGGTCGATCCGGTCGCATACGCTGTGCTCGCAAGGTAGATCACGGCGTTGGCGATGTCCTCCGGTTGCCCCACACGGCGTGCGGGCAAGCGGGCGGCGGCGTTATCGAACATGCTCTGGCGTGCTTCGTCGCTGAGCTTCGACCACAATGGGGTGGCGATCATCCCCGGCGATACCGCATTCACCCGCACCGGCGACAACTCCAGCGCAAGGCCGCGCGCCAGCGCCTCCAGCGCGGCGTTGATCGCGCCTTGCAGCACCGAACTCTTGCTTGGCCGCACGCTCAGGAAGCCAGAGATAAGCGTGAGCGAACCGCCGTCGGTGATTTTCGCGGCACGTGCGACGCGATATGCGCCCCAGAACTTGCTGTCCATGGCAGCGTAGGCATCGGCGAGTGCGAGCGTGCGTGCAGGACCGCCCGGCGTTTGAGCCGCCGATACCACCACGTGATCGAACGGTCCCGTCTCTGCAAAGAAACGTTCAACGGCGGCTTCGTCGCCGGTATCCAATACAGCCGTGTCCACGGTTGATCCCATACTCGATTTGATCTCCGCCGCGCTTGCATCCAGCTTCTCCTGGTTACGCGAGGCAATCGTCACGTGCGCCCCGAGTTCGGCGAAGGCTTTCGCGGTGGCGGCGCCAATGCCCGAACTTCCGCCGACGATCAATATGTTCTTCGATGCAAATGTATTCATTTCCAGACTCCTTTATTGCAGCCCCTGAACTGCAGCCCCGGAATTAAAACGCCGGAAGGCTGCGGCCAGGTTCGATCAGATGGTTTCCGTCTCACGCAGCGTGAGCGGACTTTGCAGCACGTACCGGGCAATGTCTTCCTTGCGCATGAACGCGACATCGGGCCGGCTTTTCGCATAACGCAGGAACTCATCCCACACCCGGACCATTTGCGGCGAACCGCTGATCCGGTCGTGCGCGCTCACGGACATCATGCGGCGACGCGTACCGGCTTCGTCGTAAAGCTGATCGAAGTCGAGCTTGATCTGTTCAAGGAATTTATCGGGCGAATAGTTACGTCCCTCGACCAGCAGGATGTCGTTATTGCGCCGCGGGTGCGGGGATTCATCGACTATTTGCGGGAACGGTTGCGTGACGCATGGCGCTGGGGAAAGGCTTGAACGACGCTATGCAAAAGATGGACGTTTTCTTGAGCGCTAGCGAACAGAGCGATAAGAATTAGTAAGTATGCTTATGGTTATGCCTGCGAGGACAGGCCGTTGAAACAACCGGGGGATGAAATGCACAACGACGAAAAGCTGGGCGGGCTGTTACTCGTTCTGGTGATCGGGTGGGCCTATCAGGCGATCGCGCAATGCAGAGACTTTTGTTCTCTCCAATGGTCGTCGGCGATGAACGTCAGGACACGCTGGCCGGACTGACGACCAGCGGGTTTCTATTCGACATCCACGCCCGGCGATGTCGTCGCATCGCGCATGCTGTATGCCGACAGGATCCGGTACAGGGTCACGCGTGACACGCCGAGCTCTTTCGCGGCTTCGCCCAGACGTCCGCGATTCCTGAGCAACGCCATTTCGATCGCCTGCCGTTCTCCGGCTTCGCGTGCTTGCGCAAGTGACGTTGGGGCCGGTTCGGCGAATTCGCCAAGCTCCAGATCATGCGCGCCGATCAGGCGTCCCTCTGCCATGACGATCGCGCGCCGCACGCGGTTGATCAGCTCGCGCACGTTGCCCGGCCAGGAGTAGTTATGCAGCGCCGCAATGGCATCAGGTGCGAAACCGCGCAGCGGCCGATGCGCGTCTTTCTTGTAGCGCTCGAGCATGTGTTTCGCGAGCAATTCGATGTCCTTGCCGCGAGCCCGTAGCGGCGGTTCATCGATTTGAAGCACGCATAGACGATGGTACAAGTCGGCGCGAAACCGGCCTTCGACCATGGCCGTCTGCATCTCGACGTGCGTGGCGGAAATGATGCGGACATCGACAGAAGTCGAGCCGTGTCCGCCCAGCCGTTCGACCTTGCGCTCCTGCAGGAAGCGCAGCAGGCTTGCCTGGCTTTCGAGCGGCAGGTCGCCAATTTCATCAAGGAAAAGCGTACCGCCATTCGCCGCTTCCACACGGCCGATCTTGCGCTGGTTCGCGCCCGTGAACGCGCCGCGTTCGTAGCCGAACAACTCGGACTGCAGCAGATGCGTGGGGATCGCGCCGCAATTGATCGCGACGAAAGGCTGGTCGCGCCGCGTGGAATGCCGGTGAATGGCCGCGGCCGTAAGTTCCTTGCCGGTGCCGGATTCACCGGAAATGAAAACCGGCGCGTCGGTGATGGCGACCTTGCGGATTGCTCGGAACAACGCCAGCATGGCGTCGCACGAGCCGATCATTTCGCCTTCGGCGTCGCTGCTGCCCATGGCGTTCACATTGCCGTGCGTGCCGCCCACCACACCGCTGCGCGAGCCTGCATCGTGCAAGGCAGCAATGCCGTAAGCATGTCCGAGCGCATTCAGGATGCGTTCGCCGGAAGCGGGGAGCGTGACGTAATCGAAGCAGAAGTCGCGCACGAGGCGGCGGATTGTTTCGTTATCGAGCTGGATGGGCGTAAGCAACGCAACCCACCCGATGGTCTTGATCGACAGCATTGTTTCGGCCAGGCGCAAGTTCAACTGGACGTTGCGGGACGAAAAATCGAGCAGGCCGCCACTCGCATTCGATGGAAAACTCTCCAGGTCACGACCCAATTCGGAATTTCTGACCGTCCACCCGCGCGCGTCCATCAGAGAGCGAACCTCGAGCGTCAAGGGATCGCCTACGTAATAAAGATGCCTGGGACTCGACGGAAACGCTGCCATGAAAAATTACACCGGTTGGTTACAACGAATAATGCCACCAAAACCATGGGTGGCACGCGTTGTGTCGCTCGCGAATTGGCGTGTTGACGCGGTGTTGAAACGCGTGCTCCTGTTTATAACGACTGTTTGCTTGGAAACTTGAAAGAAGAAGCGCGCCTCCGGTTAGAGGCGCGTCGCAGGGGAAACCCTTTCCAAAAGCTCCATAAACCCGTGGAATTGAACTTGTCTAAAGAATACGGCAGGTTCCGGGATCTGGATGCGTCGAGACAGAATTATTCCGCTGATCCGGCGGATTTCGTCGACAGATTGCGAAACGATGCACCCGCGTGTTCCTGCGGCAAATGCGCGGCGCCCCCAAAGAGTTTTTCGCGAAACGTGCCGTCGGCGTAGCTGGTTTTGTAAATGCCCCTGGCCTGAAGTTCGGGAATCACCAGGTCGATGAAATCTTCGTAGCTCTCCGGCGTCACCGTACGGGTCAGGTTGAAACCGTCTACGCCCGCTTCATTCACCCAGGATTCGAGCGCATCGGCTACTTCGACCGGGTCGCCTACGATGGTCGTATAACGTCCGCCAAGCCGCAACTGATCGAGCAGACGCCGCACGGTCCAGCCGGACTGGCCATCGGTTACGCGCTGCACGGATGATTCGATGCCGCGGCTCTTCGGAGCGCCTGGCGGCTGGATTTCGTCGTCGGGATTGAAGATCGAATAGTCAGTACCTGTTCCCGCCGCGAAATGCGCCAGTCCGGCTTCGGGACTTGCGTAGTGCGCATATTCGGCAAATTTTGCTTCGGCTTCGGCATGCGTGCGGCCGACCACGACGGTAATGCCCATGAAGATCTTCAGGTCGGCAGGGGTGCGGCCGGCATCGGCGGCTTGCTGGCGCAGTGCATCGACGAGCTTTTTCGTGCCGGGCTTGCTTTGGCTCGATACAAACACGCACTCCGCATGACGCGTGGCGAATGCCTGTCCTCGGCCCGATGATCCCGCCTGGAAGAGCACCGGCGTGCGTTGCGGCGAGGGTTCGCAAAGGTGGTAACCCTCGACGTCGTAATAGCGTCCGTGGTGATCCACCTTGTGCACTTTCGCAGGATCGGCGAAGACGCGCGTTTTACGATCGCGGACCACGGCGTCGTTTTCCCAGCTTCCTTCCCAGAGCTTGTAGAGCACGTCGAGATATTCGTCGGCGCGGTCATAGCGTTCATCGTGTGCAATCTGCCCGGTCAGGCCCATCGCGCGCGCCGCGCTGTCCAGGTACCCGGTCACGATGTTCCAGCCAATCCTCCCGTCGCTCAGATGATCGAGCGTGGAGAAACGTCGTGCGAGCAGGTAGGGCGCTTCGTACGTGAGGTTCACCGTAATGCCGAAGCCAAGGTTGCGCGTGACCGCGGCCATGGCCGAGACCAGCATCATGGGATCGTTGACGGGAAGCTGGACCGACTCCTTCAAGGTCAGATCGGCCGATTGCTGATAGACATCGTAGACGCCGACTATGTCCGCAATGAAGAGGCCATCGAACAGTCCTTTTTCGAGCAGCTTTGCAAGGTCGGTCCAGTATGAAAGCTTGCGGTAATCGGTCGAGCGGTCACGTGGATGCGTCCAGAGGCCATGATTGATATGGCCCACGCAATTCATGTCGAACGCGTTCAAAAGGATCTTTTTCTTGCTCACGGGAGTCCTCGCGGAAAACGACGGATGAAGGGCGCAAAGGGCGGATAGCATCGCACGGTCAGGATCGCCGGCGAACCATCAATTTGATATTTATTATCCATGACTGCGGACGCTGCGTTTCTTTTCGCCCGGGTACGCTTCGATGAGGCCCGCAAACCGGTCGGCAAGCGTGGTACGTGCGCGCGCAGGCCAGACGGCGCTCAACTCGAAGGGTGGCAGCGCGGCGCCGTCCGAAATTTCGCAAAGCCGCACGCCGCTGAATTGCAGCGCGCGCACCGAACGCGGCAACAGGGACACGCCGCATCCGGCAGCCACGCACGCGAGGACCGTCAGCGAACGGTTGGCGTCCTGCACGATTTCTACCGCGCAACCGGCTTGCCGGAACGCGCTCAAGATCCCCGCACGAACACCCGGCAATTGCCCGTGAGGAAACCATACCAGGCCATGCGGCGCGAGTTCGCTCAGCGACACCGCGCCGTTTGCGCCCAGCGGAAAATTTTCGGGCAACACCGCGATCAACTGTTCGCGCGCGATCAGCTTCTCGTGCATTTTCCCGGCAACAGGCGCCGGCGTGTGCAACAGGCCGATATCGATTTCTCCCGTTTCAAGCGCGCTTGTCTGCTCGGCGTTGCTCATCTCGCGCAGCACGAGATCGACGTCGGGAACGGATGCGCGCAGTGCCGCAATCGCGCGGGGCAGCACTGCAAAAAGCGCCGCCGATGCAAAACCCACCGTCAGCCGTCCCGCTCGCTGCGCGCCGATTTCGCGCGCCCGGTGCGAGGCGGCATCGATTCTCGCGACGCTCATGCGCACGTCCTCGACGATCGCCAGTCCCGCCGCAGTCAGGTCGGCGCCGCGCCGCGTGCGGCTGAAGAGCTTGACGCCCAGATCCTTTTCCATGCGCGTGAGCGCCTGGCTCAGCGCAGGCTGGGCGATGTTCAGGTGATCGGCGGCGCGGGTGACGCTGCCCGCGTCGGCGACGGCCAGGAAATACTTCAGGTTGCGCGTGTCCATATTAAAACGATATGAAAGATGATCACTTGCATCATAGTTCTTTATCCCTCCGATCCCTAGAATGGGTTTCATCGGCCGTTGCAAGAAGCCCGGAAAATACAATCAGGAGACGACAATGAACTGGTACCGCGAAATATCGCCGACGGAAAAGCGCACGCTCTGGAGCTGCTTCGCGGGATGGGCGCTGGACGGCATCGACACGCAACTGTTCAGCCTCGTGATTCCGACCCTGCTGGTGACGTGGGGTATCGGCAAGGGGCAGGCGGGGTTGATCGGCGGCGCGACGCTGGTGGCCGGCGCGCTCGGCGGATTGCTTGCGGGCATGCTGTCGGATCGCTACGGGCGCGTGCGCGCGCTGCAGATCACGGTGATCTGGTTCTCGCTTTTCACTTTCCTCTGCGCATTCGCGCAGAACTTCGAGCAGTTGCTGGCCTTGAAGGCGCTGCAAGGCATCGGCTTCGGCGGCGAATGGACCGCGGGCGCCGTGCTGCTGAGCGAGACCATGCGCGCTGAACATCGCGGCAAGGCGATGGGCATCGTGCAAAGCGCCTGGGGTTTCGGCTGGGCGGGCGCGGTGCTGCTTTATACCGTCGTGTTCTCGTTCGTATCCCCGGAATGGGCGTGGCGGCTGCTGTTTGCCATAGGCGTGATTCCGGCCGGGCTCGTGCTCTATTTGCGCCGTAACGTGGTCGAGCCTCCGCGTGTTCCGGTCGCCGCAAAGGCATCCGGCGGGGCGCTTCCTCCGGCCACCCATATCTTCGATAAATCCGTGATCCGCTCGACCATCGTGGGCGCGTTGATCGGCGTGGGCGCGCACGGCGGATATCACGCGATCACCACGTGGCTGCCCACTTATCTCAAGACCGAGCGGCATCTGTCCGTCCTGGGAACCGGCGGGTATCTCGCGGTGGTGATCGCGGCGTTCATCTGCGGATGTTTTGTCAGCGCGTGGTTGCAGGACCGCATTGGCCGCAAGCTCAACGTGATCCTGTTTGCCGTGTGCTGCGTGGCGACGGTCAACCTCTACGTCTTCCTGCCGATGGGAGACACCGCCATGCTGCTGCTCAGCTTCCCGCTCGGGCTCTTCTCGGCAGGTATCCCGGCAACGCTTGGCGCGCTTTTCAACGAACTTTATCCGCAGGGCATTCGCGGCACAGGCGTGGGTTTTTGCTACAACTTCGGGCGGATCGTTTCGGCGGGTTTTCCGGTGCTGGTCGGTCACATGGGCAACTCCATGCCGCTTGGTTCGGCGCTCGGTATCGACGCCGGAGTTGCCTACGGCCTTGTCGTGGTCGCCGCGCTGATGCTGCCCGAGACGAAGAACCGGCGGATCGCGACGGTCGCGGTCAATGCGTGATTAACGTCGGATGAACGCCGATCAACGGATTCCACTTATGCAAACGCAAGAGACCTGCATGGCCGAGCGCTGGTATGAGACGGGCGCGGAGCAGATCACGGCCATCGACAGCCACGCCCATGTGTTCGTCCGCGGATTGCCGCTCGCGCCGCAGCGCCGCCATGCGCCAGATTACGATGCCACGCTCGACGCCTACGCCGGTCATTTGCTAGCGAACGGCGTGTCGCACGCGGTGCTGGTCCAGCCGAGTTTCCTCGGCACGGACAACCGCTTTTTTATCGATGTGATGCGGCGCTACCCGTTGCGTTTTCGCGGCGTGGCCGTGGTGGATTGCAGCGTGAGCGACGCCGGGCTGGTATCGCTCGATCGGTCGGGTGTGGTCGGAATGCGGCTGAACCTGATCGGCTTGGCGATCCCCGACCTTCGCGCGCCTGACTGGCAGCGGTTGTTCGCCCGCGTCAATGCGCTTGGGTGGCATGTCGAGGTGCATCGTCAGGCAGCGGATCTGCGTGATGTCGTGGAGCCGCTGTTGGAGCAGGGCTGCACGGTCGTAGTCGATCATTTCGGGCGGCCTGATCCGCAAACCGTCGAGCGCGACCCGGGCTTTCGCTATTTGCTCTCGATCGGGGGAACGGGGCGCGTGTGGGTGAAGTTATCGGCGGCTTACAGGAGCGCGGTGAATGATTCAGGCGTTGCGGCCGGCGGGCGGCTGGCAAGCGCGTTGATCGATGCATACACGCCCGGGCGGCTTGTCTGGGGCAGCGACTGGCCGCATACGCAGCACCAGCAATTCACCGACTACGATGCAACCCGCCGCGCGCTCGACCGATGGGTGCCGGACGCGGCGCAGCGCGAGATCATTCTCACGGGTTCGGCCGGCGAGCTGTACCGGTTCGGATAGCGTTACTTGCGCACGATGTCCTTGAGAAAATCCGATACACGTTCGAGTCCCTGTTCCAGCACATCCAGTGGATTGGCGAAGCCGATCCGCACATAACCTTCCATTTCGAACGCGCTGCCCGGCGTGAGCATGACGCCCGTCGCGTCGATCAGCGATGTACAAAATTCAGTCGATGACATGTCCACATCGAACTTGAGCAGGCACACAGTCGCGGCTTTCGGCTTGACATACGAGACCAGCGGTTCCTGCTGGATCCATGCATCGAGTGTTGCGAGATTGGTCCGTGTGATCGCGTGATTGCGCGCGAGGATCCTGTCTTTCGCTTCCAGCGCTACTGATGCAAGATGATCGTCGATCATCCCCACGCTGACGGTGTTGTAGTCGCGATGAATGCACACGGCCCGGATGAGATCGACCGGACCGGCGATCCATCCCAGGCGCAGCCCGGCTAGCGACCACGTCTTCGACATGCTGCCTGTGCTGATGCCGCGTTCGTAGAGGTCCGCGACTGACGCGGTGAATCCCGAACCTTCCTGATTCGTTCCGCGATAAACCTCGTCGCACAGCAAGTACGCGCCACACGATCGCGCGATGGCGACCACCTCTTTGAGAAACGCTTCGTCCATCAGCGAACCCGTTGGATTGTTCGGGTTGTTGATGGCGATCAGCTTCGTTGCGGGGCTCGCGAGTGTGCGCAATTCGTCGAGATCGGGAAGAAAGCCGTTCTCTTCCCGCAGCGTCAGGGTGTGTACATCCGCGCCGTGACTCTCGGGTATCGAATAGTGCTGCTGGTATGTGGGCAGCACGGCGATCACGCGGTCACCAGGCTCGATCAGCGTTTCATACACCAATGCGTTTGCGCCGATCGCGCCATGTGTCACCAAAATGTTCTTCGGCGTTTGATGGTCGTAGAGCGCAGCGATATTCGCGCGCAACCGGTCCGAACCCTCGATCGCGCCATAGGTCAGCTTCATGGGGCGCAGTTCGTCCATGATGCTGTCCTGCTTGCCGGTCAGCGTCAGCAACTGATCGACGGTCAGCGATTCGACGCAGGTTTCAGCAAGGTTATAGCGCGCCTCATGCTCGTACCGGTCCATCCAGCGCTCGACCAGAAAGTCCTTGATCTTCATTCGTTTCTCCGCAAATCAACGCGTTCGGTTGACCGAGTGTATTTCAAATTCCATGCAGGCTGAAGATCTGGAACGCGCGTTACCTTCGACGCACTGACTCTTATGACACACTCACGGTTTGCTTCGCTCAACGTCATGTCAGGAGATTCCGTGAACCCGAGCTTCTTGATCAGTAACGTTCGCTTTTCTGATGGCGCGTCCGTCGATATCGCAATCAGCGCCGGGCGTATCGAAGCGATTGGAGCCAATCTTCCGCGCGATGCAGACGTGGTGGTGGAAGACGGCGGGAGCGCACTTGTGCTTCCGGGATTCGTGGAAGGCCACACGCATCTCGACAAGACGAACTGGGGGCTGCCGTGGTATCGGAACGAAGTCGGTCCGAGGCTTGTAGACAGAATCGAGAATGAACGCTCGTGGCGTGCAGGCTCGGGACATGATGCAGGCAAGCAATCCCTCGCGCTCGCCCGTGCGTTCGTTGCCGCTGGAACAACGCGCATCAGGACGCACGTGGACGTAGACACCGACGCCGGCCTCGAGCATCTCGAAGGCGTGCTTGAAACGCGTGAAACGCTCGCGGGCGTTGCGGACATCCAGATCGTTGCGTTCCCGCAATCGGGCATGCTGCGCCGCCCGGGAACCGATGCGTTGCTCGCCGACGCGCTGAAGTCAGGCGCCGACATACTGGGCGCGCTCGATCCCGCGCTGATCGACCAGGACCCGGTCAAGTCGCTCGACACCACGTTTGCGATCGCGGATCGTTACCAGAAGCCCGTCGATATCCATCTTCACGAGCCAGGTGAAGTTGGCGCATTCACCATCAAGCTGTTGCTCGATCGCGTCGAGGCGCTGGGCATGCAGGGTCGCGTGGTGATCAGTCATGCGTTTTGCCTCGGCATGTTGCCCGATCGCGAGCGTGATGTGCTGCTCGCAAGAATCGCGCAACTGAGCGTCGCGCTCCTGACGACCGCGCCGCCCTCGGTACCGGTGCCGTCGCTGCGAGCTTGCATTGAAGCGGGCGTGACGCTCTTCGCGGGCAACGACGGCATACGCGATACATGGACGCCGTTCGGCTCGCCCGACATGCTCGAACGCGCGATGTTCGTGGCCATGCGGCACGATCTGCGTCGGGACGTCGACCTCGCACTCGCATTCGATTGCGTCAGCACGCTCGGCGCACACGCGTGCGGCTTTGCGGACTATGGATTGCACGTCGGCGCGCGTGCGGATCTGGTTCTCGTCGATGCCGCCACTGTCGCTCATGCGGTCGTGGCGCGGCCGGTGCGCAAGCTGGTTGTATCGAATGGAAAAGTCGTGGCACGCAATGGCGCAATGCTGGCCTGAAACATCGGGCCTGATGCATCCCGTACAAGCTAAGATATCAGCGAGCGCCGGTTCACGCGGACCGGTTTCCTGCGTGATTTCTTCGATGGGAGAACAAGATGGCAGCCAAGAGGATTCTGTTTCTGACCGGCGATTTTGCGGAAGACTATGAAACGATGGTGCCGTTCCAGGCGCTGCAGATGGTCGGTCACACCGTGCATGCGGTCTGCCCCGGCAAGAAGAGCGGTGACAAGATCAAGACCGCGATTCATGACTTCGAGGGGGACCAGACTTATACGGAGAAACCCGGACATCTGTTTGCGTTGAACGCGAGTTTCGACGACACCGATCCAGCCAGTTATGACGCGTTGATGATTGCCGGCGGACGCGCGCCCGAGTACTTGCGCCTGAACAATCGTGTGATCGAAATCGTCCGGCATTTCGCCGATGCTGAAAAACCCATTGCCGCTGTTTGTCATGGGGCGCAATTACTCGCCGCCGCGGATGTGATTCGCGGCAAGCGCATTTCGGCGTATCCCGCTTGCGC
The DNA here is from genome assembly GCF_964243625.1 of uncultured Caballeronia sp. NCBI lineage: Bacteria > Pseudomonadati > Pseudomonadota > Betaproteobacteria > Burkholderiales > Burkholderiaceae > Caballeronia > uncultured Caballeronia sp. Next base: position 8,437 of record NZ_CAXTGZ010000029.1, on the reverse strand, counting down.
GCCGGAAGTGCGTCTTGCGGGAGGGGAGTATGCGGACGTTCCCGTGGACAGCGCAGTGACTGACGGCAATTTCATTACCGCGCCCGCGTGGCCTGCGCATCCGCAATGGCTTGCGCAGTTCCTGACGCGGCTTGGGACGGAAATCAAGCTTTAGGCGCGATGCTGGAGGGCGCTGGCGGGCGGCAGGCGCGTCGGCGTTACGGGCAGTCGGGCCGGCACTGCAATTGCACCACTCGCGCGGCCCGAATAAACATCGGCCGCGCGTCATCAACTCCTTATCCCAGCTTCGCCTGCAACTCGGCTGCTCCACCGCGCTTATACAATGCCAGCGTAGCGATAAACCCGCACACTGCCGCAAAAATCAGCCAGTAAGCTGGTGCGGCTTTATCGCCGGTCGTCTGGATCAGATACGTCGATACCGCCGGCGTGAAGCCACCGAAGATCGCCGTTGCCAGGCTGAACGCCAGCGAGAAACCCGCCACGCGAACATCGACCGGCATCACTTCAGTCAGCGCGGCGACCATCGCGCCGTTGTAAGCGCCGAAGAAGAACGAGAAGTACAACAGCACGCCAAGCATGCGCAGGAAACTCGGATCGTGCGCAAGCCACGAAAGCGCCGGGTAAGCCGTGATGATCGCCAGTGCCGATACAAACAGCAGCACCGGCTTGCGTCCGATCCGGTCCGAAATCGCGCCGCCGATCGGCAGCCAGATAAAGTTCGACACCCCCACGAACAGCGTCACGATCAGACTGTCCGACGTGCTCAGGTGCAGCACGGCGCGGCCGAAGGTCGGCGTGTAGACGGTGATCAGATAGAAGGTGGTGGTGGTCATCGCGACCATCAACATGCCGGCAATCACGGTCTTCCAGTTCGTGAGCATGGAACGGAAGACTTCACCGGTTGCCGGGTGATGACGGCGCGCCTTGAATTCGGCGGTCTCCTGCAGCGAGCGGCGCAGAATGTAGAGAAACGGCACGATCATGCAGCCGATGAAAAACGGCACGCGCCATCCCCAGCCGGCAATCTGCGGCGGCGAAAGCATGCTGTTCAGCGCATAACCCAGGGCTGCAGCGACGACGATTGCGACCTGCTGGCTGGCAGATTGCCACGACGTATAAAACCCCTTCTTTCCAGGCGTCGCCATTTCCGCGAGATAGACCGACACGCCGCCGAGTTCGGCGCCCGCCGAAAACCCTTGCAGCAAACGTCCGAGGAGCACCAGCGCCGGAGCCAGCAAGCCAATGGTCGCAAACCCCGGAACGCAGGCAATGAGAATGGTGCCGCTTGCCATGATGGAAAGCGTGACGATCAGGCCGCGCCGGCGTCCGACTTTATCGATGTACGCGCCAAGCACGATCGCGCCCAACGGACGCATCAGGAATCCGGCGCCGAAGACAGCGAACGTCTGCATCAGCGACGCAAATTCGCTGGCAGCCGGGAAGAACGTCCTGGCAATATAAGTCGCGTAGAACCCGAACAGAAAGAAATCGAATTGTTCGAGGAAGTTGCCGCTGGTGACGCGCAAAACCGCGCCCAGCTTCGAGACACTCGGCGCGCTCGCGCCCAGCGCCTGCGGTTGAAATTCGTTTCCGGTTGCCATGTCGTCTCCTGGATTTTTTTATTGCCACGCCGGCCATCATAGGCTCGACGGGCCCCATGTTGCATTAGTCATCGACCAGCAGTTTACTCGGTTGGCGTTTTTCCACGGCCCATTTCAAAAGTGCTGCACTGCGATAAATCCCGTGCGCGAATTTCCCGTACGGCAGCGTCAGGAACAGCGCCATCACAATGCCAAGGTGGACGGCCAGCAATAACGCCATCATGGACGTATCGCGGAGAATCAACAGTGCGAGACCGCTCGCGCTGGTCAACAACAGCAACGCGATAAAACCGCGGTCCATCGGCTTTTGCGCGACGTCGCCGTGCTGCGGATGACGCTTCAGGTTCAGCCACAACAAACCGGCAGGTCCCGCCAGCAAGCCGAGACCACCCAGCGAACCGAGTACGACCGGTACGCTGCTGATCGCATAAGGCGCTTCGAGCTTGAGAAGATAGTGATAGAGCGTAGCCACGCACGTCGATGCAAAACACAGCATGAAACCGTAGAACGTGAGGTGATGAAAGCGGCGCCGGGCGAGGGAAAATGCATCGTCGGCGTTGTTGCAGCCTTCGCCATGGCCGCCGCCGAGATAACGCAGGCTCAGCACGTCGTGCGTCGCTTCACCGATGGCTTCGGCCGACATCGCGCCCGGATCCTCATTGCGCCAGAACTTCCGGACACCGACGCCGAGCGCGATCATCGCGAACACGAATACGATGCCGAAGAGCAGCGCGAGCGTGTTGTGCGGGAACACCGCATAGAAGTTTCCGGCGAGCGGCGGCAAGAGCAGCGAGCCTTTGAGCGCCATCGTCATGATCAGGAAAAGTGCCAGACCACCAGCGAGCGCCAGTGCCAGGGTCAGGCCGTTGCGCTTGTATAACGCGCCGAAACCTGCCGGCCATGCGTAGTCGACGTAAGTCTGCAAACGCACTTCGGCCATCGCCTTGGGCACATTGACGCCAAATTCGTGGGGCGGCGCGTACTGGCACGCGTGCAGACACGCGCCGCAGTTGTGGCAGAGATTCGAAAGGAAGTGCACGTCGGCGCGGCCGAACTCGAGGCGGCGGGTCATCGCGGGGAAGACGGCGCAAAAGCCCTCGCAATAGCGGCACGCATTGCAGATCTGCATGATGCGGCTGACTTCGCCTTCGGCCACGGACATCGGTTTTGCAAACGTGATGGGAACTTCGTTCAGTGCAAGCGCGCTCGCCTCGCGCGTCAGGTTTTCAAGCGACTGCATGACTGGCTTCCTTCAATTTCAAAGCCGCCTGCGCGGCCTGGGTTCCTGCAATCCGGCCGAATGCCGTGCCGATCGCCATGCCGACGCCGGCCGTATAACCCTTGCCGAGCACGTTGCCCGCCATCATCTCGCCCGCAACGTAAAGGTTGGGGCTCGGCTTGCCGCCGAAATGCACGGCGGAGTTCTCGTTCACCTTGAGACCGAGGTACGTGAACGTGATGCCGGGGCGAAGCGCGAAGGCGTAGAAGGGCGGTTTGTCGATGGGCTGCGCCCAGTGTGTCTTCGCGGGCGTGAGGCCTTCGGTATGGCAATCATCAAGGACGGCGTGATCGAATTTGCCGACGCGACAGGCGGCGTTATAGGTCTGGATCGTATCGATGAACTTCGCTTCGTCGAGATTCATGGCACGCGCGAGTTCGCCGAGCGTGTTCGCTTTCGTGCCGGGAAAGACGGGCGGCATGAAGCGGCCGATCGCTTTCGAGTCGATGATCGAATAACCGATCTGTCCCGGCTGATGTGCAACGAGCCGGCCCCAGATGGCATAACGCTTGGGCCAGAAGTCCTCGCCTTCATCGTAGAAACGCTCGGCGTTGCGGTTCAGCATCACGCCGAGCGACACACAATCCACCCGTGTGCAGATGCCGCCGTCGTATAGAGGTGCACGGGCGTCGATCGCGACACAATGCGATTGCGACGGATCGCCGATGGAATCCGCGCCGGCATCGATCATGTATTTGAGCAGCACGCCCATGTTGAAGCGCGTGCCGCGAATCAGGAAATTGTCGGCGACCCATTCGCCGTTGATTTGGCCCCATGCTTCGCGCAGCCACTCGCGATTCGATTCGAAGCCGCCCGCGGCCAGCACGCACGAGCGCGCTTCAATACGCTCATCGCCAATCCGCGCAGCAACAAAACGGTCGCCATCCAGTTCGATGGAATCCACCGGCGCGTTGTATCGAACCTGGACGCCCAGCGCTTCCGCGCTGCGGAAATACGCGTTGACGAGCGCCTTGCCGCCGCCCATGAAAAACGCGTTGGTCCGCGCGACATGCAGCGCGCCCGACAACGGTGGCTGGAAATGCACGCCGTGTTTGCGCATCCAGTCGCGGCATGTCGACGATTCGCGGATTGCGAGGCGGGCGAGCGGTTCATTGGTGATGCCGCCCGTGACCTTGAGCAGGTCCTGCCAGTATTCCTCTTCCGGATACGCATCGATCAGCACGTCCTGCGGCGCGTCGTGCATGCAGCGCAAGTTGCGCGTGTGCTGCGAATTGCCGCCGCGCCACTCACGCGGCGCAGATTCGAGCAGCATCACGGACGCGCCCGCCTCGCGGGCCATCAAAGCCGCGCACAAAGCCGCGTTGCCGCCGCCTATCACCAATACGTCCACCATTGTGATGTCTCCTCCAATCTCCGGAGTGTAGGACGTGCGGTGTTCGGCCGCCAGCAGGCGGCAGGCAACGGGTCTTCACGAATCGTGAAGAGGCGGCAATGTGGCGCCTGTCCATTGTCCGCCGGTGACGAGCGTTCGCGCGACATCGGCGAGAACTACGCGCGCCGCGAGGCCGGCGGGCGAGAGCTCGTCGTCGGAAAGACTGACGAGCTGGTTTGGACGCACCATGTAACGCTCGTTGATTGGGAGCGCGCGGAACGAGGCCAGGTCGCGGCGGGCCAGCGCGGCGCCTGGCTGGATCGTCAGGCCCAGACCGCCTCCGACCGCGTCCATGAGCATGGCGAGGCCATCGATTTCCGCCACGATATTCGGCTCGATACTGGCACGCGCAAACGCCGTGTCGAGCAGCGAACGCAGGCCGTGCGGGCCGCTTGGGAGGATCATCGGCAACTTCGCGATGTGCGCGAGCTTCGTGGTCCTGGTCTTTGGCATCGGCTCGAAACTCGCGGCTGCGATCACGAACAGACGTTCGTCGAGCAAAGGCGTCGCGCTGAAGCGCTTGATGTTGTCGCTCTGGAACAGGATCGCGAGGTCGATCTGGCGCGCGTTCAGCATGACGGACAAATGGCCCGACAGACTTTCAACCATGCGCAGGCGTACATCGGGATAACGCTCGCGCATCGCGCGCATGAACGCGAGACCGAGCACGCCCGTTGTGCTCGGCGCCATGCCGACGCTGACATGACCGGAAAGGCGCGCGTGCTGTGCGGCGTGGGCGGCGTCATCGACATGACGCAGCGCCAGTTGCGCCTGACGCCAGAACGCGAGGCCTGCGTCGGTGGGCACCACGCCGTTGGCGGTGCGCTGCAGGAGCCGCGTGGACAGCTCGCTTTCAAGCCGGCTGATCTGCTGGCTGAGGGTCGACGTCACTACGCCAAGTTCCATCGCCGCACGGCCCATGCTGCCATGTTCGATCACACGGACGAAATAGCGAAGCTGGCGCAGTTCCAAAGGGTCTCCTTGCAGATCCGTTCTGATGTCCGCGCATTATCGCCGGGATGAGCTGGTCCGGGCCGTTGTTAGCTCGTTCGGAACGATCTGGGCCGAAGCTCGGTTGTGCCTGCGTGCAGCCGTTCGTATTCCGCAATCATCTGGGCGCCGAAGAGCAGCAATGTCGCGAGGGCTTCGAGGCTGAACAGGACGACAATCGAGGTCGTCAGCGATCCATACACCACGCTCACCTGCGAGAGCGTGGCGAAATACCAGACCAGTACGTGACGCGTGACTTCCCACAGCAAGGCAGCGGCAACCGCGCCGAACAACGCGTGCCTGAAACGCGGACGTCCGACCGGAATCACCATATAGATCGATGTCAGTACGAACACCTCGCCCGCGAATCCGAACAGGTAAAGCAGCACGCGCGATGCGCCGCCAAGCGAGATTTCGACGCCGAAGATATCGACGCTATGTGCGCCCACCGCCTGTAATCCTGTCGATACGAGCGTGACAAGCAACACGCCTGCGCCAAGCGACAGGCTGTAGCAGTAAGGCAGCAACGCGGATATCAGGAAATGCCGCCGACGTATTGCCACCCGATGCACGAAGATCACCGACATGGCGTTTTCAAGCACGGTGAAGGCGAGCGAACTGAAGAAGATCATCGTGCAAAGCAGCACCCAGCCGATCACCGCCCGATGCGCGAGGAAGTTTGCAAGCTCCTTGACGATAGCTTTTGCCTGCCCCGGCACGAGCCATTCGAGCAGATGAGAAAGCGTGTCGAGAAGCACATGCCGGTCGATCACATGTGAAAGCGCGATCACGACCAGGATCAGCAGCGGCACGATGGAAAGCAGCGCGTAATACGCGACCGCACCCGCGAGCAACATGCCCTGATTCGCGCGAAAGGCTTTTAGAACCTGCAAGGCGAACGCGCCTGGGTGATCGGCGATCGTCCTGAGCGTGCGGTAGCGAATGAGTTGCATATGCCCTCCAGATGCCCCGGCCGTCTGCCAGGTATATGGCCCGAGCACGATTCCGCAAGTCCTGGGCCTTGCTTGGACACGTTCGCACGGGATCGGCTTAAATCTGTTGCGCATGGGGACAGCAGGTCGTTAAAATAAACGAGAATCATTCCCATTCTGAAATCGAAGAGCTTTTGCGCTCTGGCCGTTGCCGACCGATGTTCCACGCTGTGCGTCGTCACGCTCACATCGCCGAGCGCCATATTGGGTCGCGCCTGGCGCCGACCAATGCTTATAAAACTGTAAGCCTGGATCAAAAAACAGGTTTGAAGCCAATCGTAAGACTATTTATGAACGCCGGAACTGGACAGGGACTGCAGGTATTTCAATGACGCGTCGAATTCTGTTTCAAGTGCACTGGCTGCTCGGCGTCACAGTGGGACTGGTGCTGGCGCTCATGGGGCTGACGGGCGCCACCATGAGCTTCGAGGACGAGATCACCGGACTGCTGAACAGCAGCACCATCAGCGTCGCGAAAGGCGCGGAACTCATGACGCCCGATGCGTTGCTCGCGAGCCTCCGCGCGCAATTGCCGGGCGAGGAAATCAGGCCGCTGGTGTTATCGGCTGATCCGGAAAGAGCTGTCCAGTTCCGGGTGCGCCAGCCCTCCGGTGCAGCGACGTTCTACGCGAATCCCTACGACGGACACGTGCTCGGCAAAGCGGCCGGCAGCGACTTTTTCTCGTTCGTAGAAGACGTGCACCGGTTTCTGGCGCTGCCTATCACCGAAGGGCGGCGCGACAGCGAGATCGGCAAGCAGATCACCGGCATCGCCGCTTTTTCGCTCATATTCTTCGCGTTGTCCGGGCTGTATCTCAGATGGCCGCGCAAGCCGCTCGACTGGCGCGCGTGGTTCGTGCTCGACCTGAAGCGCACGGGGCGTAATCTCTATCGGTCGCTGCATGCGGTGATCGGTGGATGGATGGTCTTGTGTTACCTGATGAGCGCGATGACCGGCTTGTGGTGGTCATACGGCTGGTATCACGATCTGGCGAGCAAGGCGCTGGGTATCGAGGAGACACGTCGTGCGCCCGCGGCGGATCGCAAGCCGAAGGAAGCGCTCGCGGACGCGAAGGGCGATGCACCGCGTGCAGCGGGATCGCGTAAAAAACGGGGCGTGGAAGGCGCGCCTAAAGCGATGGATTCGAGCCGTGCGATTTCCTTTGACCCCGCCTGGCAAACCTTCGTCCAGCGCGTCGGTCGGGATTTCGGACGCGCGTCGCTGACGGTTTCGCGCGATGGCCGAGCGGTATCCATAGAACGGTTCGACGGACCGTTGCGAGGCGGCCTCATGGACCGGTTCACATTCGACGCCGCGACCGGTTCGCTCAAGGCCACCGATCTCTACGCAAATCGTCCGATCAACAAGGTCATCGGCACAAGCATGTTGACGTTGCACAGCGGGGCCGTGTTTGGCGTTCCAGGGCGGGTTATCGTCATGCTGTGCAGCCTGACGATGCCGCTTTTCGCCATTACTGGCTGGCTGCTTTATCTCGGCCGGCGCCGCAAGCGTCGTGAAGCCGACGCCATTGCGCCCTTGCCGTCATTCGCCACGAGTCACGCCAACAGCGATCTGCTGATCGTTCACGCCAGCCAGACCGGCACCGCCGAGCGTATCGCGAGCATGAGCGCGGCGGCGTTTGCATCGGCGGGAAGAGCTGCCCGCTGCCTGCCTATCTCTGCACTCGATTCCGTGTCGCTGGCCGCAGCCCGCTGCGTGCTTTTTGTGGTGAGCACCTATGGTGATGGCCAGGCGCCCGACCGCGCCCGTTCATTCGTCCGCCAGATGATGGCGCGCCCCGCGCCGAGCGGCGGCTTCAGCTACGCGGTGCTCGCGCTCGGTGACCGCGAATACCCGGACTTTTGCCACTTTGGCCGTCAGGTCGATGAATGGCTGACGAAGGCGGGCGCGCGCAGATTGTTCGAGCGCATCGAGATGAACGGCCGCGATGACGAAAGCGAACAGCGCTGGCGCCGGCAGTTGACAGCGCTTGGCGCGGCCACCGTGGCAGGGTGGGAAGAGGCGCCGGTTCAGTCGTGGACGCTGGCGCAACGCAAGCTTCTGAATCCCGGCAGCCAGGGCGGCGGCGTGCATCATGTGCGGCTGAAAGTGAACGCGGCAACGTCGCCGGGCTGGACAGCGGGCGATATCGTCGAGATCTATCCGCATAATGATCCGGCG
>NZ_CAXTGZ010000028.1:0-22724 GCF_964243625.1 uncultured Caballeronia sp. | reverse complement strand
ATCCATGTGCCGTCCGCAACCAGATCGTTAAGGGTCTTGTTGACTGCTGCTTCGAGTTTCGCGTTGCCCTTGCGCATCGGGAAACCGGCCGGCAAGTTGATCGCCGAGATATCGAGCCGGTCCGCGATCTTCATTTGCGGGTATTTTTCCTGCAAGCCGTCCACGAGCGATTTGTCGATGAAGAAACCATCGATATATTTTGAACGCATGGAGAGAAAACCCGCGTTCAGGTTCGGAAAGCGCACGATCTGCGCGCCCGGCAAATAGCTGTCCGAGTACGTGTCTTCGATGGTGCCTTGAATCACGCCAATGCGCTTTCCTTTGACAGAGGCCTTGTCGCTCGTGATCGCCGTGGTCTCCGGCAAGGTCGCGACGCTCAGCAAGCCGGTGAGGTAACCCTCGGAGAAATCGACCATCTTCAGCCGGTCCGTCGTGATCGAAATGGACCCGGCCGCAAGATCGATTTGCTGGTTCGTTACGCTCGGCAACAGGCCGCTGAAATCCTGCGCGCGAAAGTCGACGCTCAAGCCGAGCTTCGCGCCGATTGCACGCAATAGTTCGACATCGAAGCCCGTCATCTTGCCGTTATCGATGTAGGAATACGGCTTGTTGTTCGCATCCACGCCGGCCATGAGCTTGCCTGGTGCGAGCGTGCCGAGGTCATCGGCATGAGCGCTTGTCGCGGTCATCAACGAAAGAGGCACGACAATCGAAAGAAGGCTGAACAGGTGTCGAAACCGCATGTTGGTCGCTCCAGGAAGAACCGCAGTGGATTAAAGGATAAAGCCTCAAAAAAACCCGTGTCAGGACAGCGCGCCACGCACCCGGCCGTTCCAGCAATCGTCGAGCTGATAAAGCGCCGCGCCCACGGGCACGCTCAACGTACTCGCAATGCCGCCAGGACTCAGCGGGAACGGCCCTTCACCGAAGGCGCCATGTGCGGCTTCAAGCCCGAGCAGGGACTTCGCGATGCGCTGCCCGAGGTAAGACATGAGCGCGACGCCATTGCCGTTGCAACCGAGCGCATAGAACACACCGTCACGTTCGCCGATGTGCGCGAGCTTGTCGCCTGTCATCGCGACATAACCTTTCCATGCGTGCGTGATGCGGACATCGCGTAATGCGGGCCAGAGCTCGACCATCTTCGCGCGCAAGATCCGCGCGGCTTCACGTTCGCCGACTTCCCTGAACGATGGCCGCGAGCCGAACAACATGCGAGTTCCATCAGGCGATGGCCGCGTGTAAAACAGGTTGCGCTTCGAGTCGCTGATCATGCGGCGCCCGGGGTTCAACACGTCCATGAGTCCAGGAGGCAGCGGTTCCGTTGCGATCTGATAACTTGCGACGGGCAGAACACGTCGCGCAAAAAAGGGCGTGAGCCGGCCGGTGTAGCCGTTGGTCGCAACCAGCACGCGACCCGCGTTGATCTTGCCGCGTGCCGTATGCACCGTGAACCGCGTACCCGTCCTTTCGATGCGCTCGACCGCCGCATGCGAATGCAGCGTCGCGCCACGCCGGCGCGCAAGATCACGCAACGCGCGATGATATTTGGCGGTATGCAGGCCGCCGTATTCATCGACGAGAATGCCGCCATAATAATAATCCGATCCCACCACCGCGCGCTGTTCCGCGCGGGTCACCACGTGCACGGTCACGCCGGTTTTCTCGCGCAAGAGTTCGCCCTGCTTGCGCAGCCGCTCGAAATGCCCAGGCGTGAACGCGCCGAAAAACCGGCCGGTGATCTGCAGGCCGGCATCGAGCGATTCTTGGCTTACGAGCTGTTTCAGGTACTCGAAACTTGCGTTGGATTCAGCCATCAGGCGGCTGAGCCGTTCCGCCGAAACCCCGCGAATCGCGTTTGTCAGCGCAAGCTTCTGTCCGCTCGACACCATGCCGCCGCTGCGCGTGCTGCCGCCCGAGCCAATCTCGGCGGTGTCCAGAACGGCGACTGTCGCGCCATGTTGCGCCGCTTCCGCCGCCGCCGATAACCCGCAATACCCGCTGCCTACGATCACCACGTCCACATTCGCGGGCAACGCCACGCGCGATGTCTCCGGCGGTGCCTCGTCCCACCAATAAGGCGCGATGCGAAAGTCATCGTGAAATAGCAGTGAGTCGGCTCGCATGGATATCGCTAGGGAATGACGTTGGGTAGACGTTGGGTGGGCTCTACGTGGCTTTCAGTCTAGGAGCGCCGCTACTATCCGGTCAAATACGGCCAAAAACGGCTGCTATTCATTTTTGGTATGGCAATCTCGAGCGATTACTCCGAGGAAAGGTCATGAACCAGCGGCAGATCGAGGCATTCAGGCTTGTCATGTTGCGCGGATCGATGACAGCCGCTGCCGAGGAGCTCGGCACATCGCAGCCGAGCATCAGCCGGTTGATAGCGGAGCTGGAGGCATCGACGGGACTCGCGCTTTTCACGCGCAACGGCGGACGGATCCAGGCCACCGATGCAGGCAGCGCGTTTTATCGCGAAGTGGACCGGAGTTTTGTCGGCATCGAAAAGCTTGCGCATTCAGCGCGTGAAATCCGGCAGTTCGGCAGCGGCCGCTTGCGGCTGGTTGCAGCGCCCGTGGTGGCGTTATCGTTCGTTCCGCTTGTGATCGAGCGGTTCCTGGCGGCGTATCCGCGCATTGCGGTATCGCTGGAAATGCGCAGCGAAGGGACCATCCAGCGATGGGCGTCATCAGGGTACTGCGACGTTGGCTTCGGCACCATCACACCCGACGCGTTCGGCGTCACAAGCGCGGAGCTGTACCGGCTGCCGGGCGTATGCGCGCTGCCCGCCAACCATCCGCTTGCCGCACGGGAGCGCATTCACGCACGGGATTTGAAAGACCAAAGCCTGATTTTGCCGTCCTATGCGGATGACACCCGTTCCGCGCTCGATCGCGCGTTGCGGCAGGCCGGTGTGAACCAGGTGCCGACTATCGAGACGCCTTACGGCGCGACGATTTGCGCGATGGTTGCGCGCGGGCTGGGCGTGGGCGTGGTGAACCCGCTCGCTACCCTCGATGCCAACCCCGCGCGCATCGTGTTCCGGCCGTTCTCACCCGAGGTGATGTTTCGCGGCTTTACCGTATGTCCGCAGTTGCAGCATCCCAACCCGCTGGTGAGCGCCTTCCTCGAACTCACCCGCGAGACGATGACGCTCGAAGCGCTGCGGCTTCTAGGCGCCCCTTCATAACACTAGGTGTTTCCCCGACCCGTATTGACGGAAATTATTCACGGCTATAAAGTTTAATTCACGAGTGGGAATAATGAATGGCGAGCATCTGCTTGCCGATGGAGACGCATACCTTGACTCAACACCTTGACGGGTCGCTTGCCGGCATCCGTGTCATTGACTTGTCCCGCGTACTGGGCGGTCCGTACTGCACGCAGATTCTCGCCGACCATGGCGCCGAGGTGATCAAGATCGAGCCGCCGCTGGGCGATGAAACCCGCACGTGGGGTCCTCCTTTCGATGGCGACACGGCCTCATATTTTCTGGGTGTCAATCGCAACAAGCTGGGTGTGTCGCTGGATCTGTCGAAGGAAGCGGCGCGCGAAAAGCTGCTTGGTCTGCTCGATACGGCCGACGTGCTCATCGAAAACTTCAAGCCCGGTACGCTCGAACGATGGGGTATTGGCTACGAACAATTCCTGAGAGCGCGCTTCCCGAAGCTGGTTCACTGCCGTGTGTCCGGCTTTGGCGCCGATGGTCCGCTGGGCGGTCTGCCCGGCTACGACGCCGCCATCCAGGCAATGGCGGGCATCATGAGCGTGAATGGTGAAGCGGGCGGAGAGCCGACGCGCGTGGGCATTCCGATCGTGGACATGGTGACCGGACTGAACGCTGCGCTCGGCATCCTGATGGCGTTGCGCGAACGTGAAGGCAGCCAGCTCGGGCAGTTCGTGGAATCCACGCTGTTCGACTGTGCGTTGTCGATACTGCACCCGCACACGCCGAACTATTTCTATTCGGGCAAACCGCCGCAACGCAGCGGCAATGCGCATCCGAACATCACGCCGTACGACATGTTCCATACGGGCAGCGTCGATATCTTCCTGGCTGTTGGCAACAACACGCAATTCACGGCGCTTTGCGAAGTGATCCTCACGCCGCAACTCGCCGCCGATCCTCGCTTTGAAAGCAACAAGGCGCGCACGGCGAATCGCAAGGACTTGCGCCGGGCGCTCGAGAGCGTGTTCGAACAATGGGACGGCGCGAAACTCGCGGATACGCTGATTCGCCGTGGCGTGCCATGCGCGCCGGTGTTGTCCATCGATGCCGCGCTCGACCTGCCGCACACGGCGCATCGGGGAATGGTGGTCCAGATGGAAGGGTACAAGGGCATTGCGTCGCCCATCAAGCTCAGTCGCACACCGGCTACTTACCGCACGCCGCCACCACGGCTCAACGAGCACGAAGCGCAAGTCTTCGACGCAACCCGCAAAGGAGGCGCGTAATGCTCGCGCTGACAGGCACGATTGCCATTGTTGCGTTGTTCGGCCTGATCATCACCAGGCGGCTGTCGCCGCTGGTGGCGTTGATCGTGGTGCCAACGGTCGCGGCGCTGGCAGCGGGATTCGGGTTGTCCACGGCGAAATTTATCGTTCACGGAGTGCAGGCTATCGGCCCTGTCGCGGGGATGTTCGTGTTTGCGATCCTTTTCTTCGGCATCCTAACGGATGCGGGAATGCTGGATCCGATCATTAATGGCATCTTGCGGATGGTCGGCGCAAAACCTACGCGCATTGTGATGGGATCGGCGTTGCTCGCGTTGCTGATCCATCTGGATGGCTCCGGCGCAGTCACGTTCCTCGTGACGATCCCTGCCATGCTGCCGCTTTACACGCGCCTCGGGCTCGACAAACGCATTCTTGCGTGTGTGGCATCGCTCGCGGCGGGCGTGAACTTCCTGCCGTGGGTCGGCCCCATGCTGCGTGCGTCCGCCGCGCTGCACATTCCGACCACAGTGATCTTCTATCCGATGATTCCGCTGCAGGCCATTGGCCTCGTGTTCGTATTCGGCTCGGCATACTGGCTTGGCAAGCGGGAGGAAAAGCGCCTTGGGTTGGGCAAAGGCGCGCCGCAAACCGTGTTGCAGCCGCGCGAGCTGTCGGCGGAAGAAGCCGCGTTGCGCCGGCCGGACCGTTTCTGGATCAACGTGGTGCTGACAGTCGTGGTGCTTGCGACACTGGTCAGCGGTATCGTGGATCCTGTCGTGATGTTCATGCTCGGCACTGTCGTCGCGCTGATCGTGAATTACCCTGAGGTCAATGCACAGCGTGCACGTATCGACGCCCACGCGAAAGCCGCGCTGATGATGGCGAGCGTCTTGCTCGCGGCGGGCGCGTTCACCGGCATCATGTCGGGCAGCGGCATGCTCACCGCAATGGCCCATGTGGTCGTGCAGCACGTCCCGGCCGAACATGCGCGACATATGCCGTTCGTGCTCGGCTTGCTTTCCATGCCGCTGTCGCTGCTGTTCGATCCTGATTCGTTTTACTTCGGCATCTTGCCCGTCATGGCGGAGAGCGCGAAGCTGCTCGGCGTGCCGCCCATCCAGATGGCCCAGGCTGCGTTGTTGGGTCAGATGACAACGGGTTTCCCGGTTAGTCCGCTCACGCCGGCAACGTTCCTGATTGTCGGTCTGACGGGTGTCGAGCTTGCCGAGCATCAGAAGTTCACGATCCCTTTTCTCTTCGCAGCGACGCTGCTGATGGTCGCAGCCGCTGTGGTGATCGGCGTGTTTCCGCTCTAGTTCCAGGACCCAATCATGAATTTCGAACTGACTGAAGACCAGTTGTCCATCCAGTCCGCCATTGAGAAGCTGTGCGAACGCTACGATGACGACTACTGGCTCGAACGTGACCGCGAAGGCGGTTTTCCGCACGACTTTCATCGGACACTGGCGGATGCGGGATGGCTCGGCATTGCAATGTCGCCGGACTACGGCGGCTCCGGTCTCGGCATGACCGAGGCCGCGTTGATGATGCAGACGATCAGTGCGTCGGGCGCGGGGTTATCGGGTGCATCGGCGGTGCACATGAATATCTTCGGTTTGAATCCCGTACAGGTGTTCGGCAGTGAGGAGCAGAAACAGCGTTGGTTGCCACCGTTGATCGCAGGAACGGACAAAGCCTGTTTCGCCGTCACCGAACCTGATTCGGGGCTCGACACGACGCGTCTCAAGACACAGGCGGTTCGTGACGGCGACACCTATGTACTGACCGGACGCAAGATCTGGATATCGACCGCGCAGGTCGCGAACAAGATGCTGATCATTGCGCGGACCACGCCGATCGATCAGGTGGCCAAGCCGACGCAAGGCCTCAGCCTTTTTTATACGGATCTCGATCGCGAAAAAGTCGAAGTGCGCGAGATCGAGAAGATGGGCCGCAAGGCGGTCGACTCGAACATGTTGTTCATCGACGGCTTGAGGGTTCCGGCCAGCGACCTCATTGGTCAGGAAGGCGAGGGCTTCAAGTACTTGCTCCACGGCCTGAACCCGGAGCGCATCCTGATCGCGGCGGAAGCCATCGGGTTGGGACAGGCTGCGCTGAAACGCGCCACGCAATACGCGAAAGAGCGCGTGGTGTTCGGGCGTCCGATAGGACAAAACCAGTCCATCCAGCATCCGCTTGCGCAGGCCTGGATGCAACTGGAGGCAGCAAGCCTGATGGTGTTCAAGGCCGCATTCCTCTACGATGCCGGCAAGCCATGCGGCGCCGAAGCGAACAGCGCGAAGTACCTGGCGGCGGAAGCCGCGTTTCAATCATGCCAGACGGCAATAGCGACACTTGGCGGGATGGGATACGCCAAGGAGTATCACGTGGAACGTTATCTGCGCGAGTGTATGATTCCGAGGCTCGCACCGGTCAGTCCGCAGATGATCATGTGTTTTATCGCCGAGAAAGTGTTGGGACTGCCCAAGTCATATTGATGCCGTTTGCCTGAATGCCGGAACGCGCCGAACCTGGTGAAGGGAATTGCCATGGATGTCAAACTCGTTGCGCGTACGCTCGACTTGTTCGAACGTTTTGCTACCGAACAGCGGCCCTTGCCGCTGACCGAACTTGCACGGTTGATGGACGTGCCGGTATCGAGTTGTCTCGCGCTTGCGCGTACGCTCGTAAGCCGCGGATATCTCTACGAAGTGAAAAAGCGCGGCGGTTACTATCCGACGCGGCGACTGCTGCAGCTTGCCCAGGCGATCGATGCGGTAGACCCCGTGGTGGAGATGCTGCACACCCGGCTGGTCGCCTTGCGCGATGCCACCGGCGAGACCATCGTGCTCGGCAAGATTCATGACGCAGCCGTGGTTTATCTCGACGTGGTCGAATCGTTCAAGGCAATCCGTTACATCGTGAAGCCAGGCGAGCTGCGCCCGGTGCATGCCAATTCGATTGGCAAGGCGATCTTCGGTGAGTTGTCCGCGCAGATGCAATCAACGCTTGCGGGCAAGCTCGGGTTCGAGCGGATGACGGATCGCACGACCGCTGATTTTGCTGCACTGGTCGAGCAGACGTCGGCGGCAAGGCAGCGGGGCTGGAGCGTGAACCTTGGGGAAAGCGCACCAGAGCTATCTGCAGTGGCGATCGCAGTTTCCGTTGGCGGTGACTTGTACGGGATATCTGTCGTCGGGCCTACTGAGCGCATCGAAAAGCAGCAGCACGCGCATGGAAGCGAACTCCTGCGCCTGAAAGACGAGATCGATGCGCAGGAGCGTGGCGTTGATTCAATCGTATAGCTCGGGTGCGTTGCTTAACCCGGCGCACCCGCCTGCTTTTTCGGGTCCGCCTTCATGAACGCCGGATGCTGGTCGCACACGCCGATGATCCTGTCGATAGTCGGAATATCCGGCACCGTGATCTTGAACACGCGTGTGACCGCAACAATGCTCGCGAGGCAGATGTCGGCCATGGTGGGTTGATCGCCATGACAATAAATGCCCGTCTCCGATGACCCCGCAAGACGTTCTTCGATTGCTGCCAGCCCCGTGCTCAGCCACTTGATCTGCCACGCGCGCCACGCGGTATCGTCGAAACCACCGGCTGTCTGCAGATACTTCTTCACGCGCGGCACGACCATGGGATGGGTATCGGCGGCGCACATCGATGCAATGGAACGCACACGTGCGCGTCCGTACAAATCGCTCGGCAACAAAGGCGGCGTGGGCTGCAGCTCGTCGAGGAACTCGAGGATCGCGAGCGACTGGGTGAGCGGCTCGTGCCCCTCTTGCACCAGCGCGGGAATCGATCCGAGCGGACTGATCTTCAGGAATGCGTCGCTGCGTTGTTCGCCGGCATCGAGATCGATATTCTGCTCATGCGCGCTCAGGCCTTTCAGGGCGAGTGCGACGCGTACGCGATACGCGGCGGACGAGCGCCAGAATGCGAAAAGTTCGAATTGCGCTTGCTCGGACATGGCGTGTTTCCTTTCGGGTGGATTGCATCGGGGGAGAAGAGCTTAAGCAATAAGCCAGATCCATCGACTTTATACGATGCACGAAAGAGAAACGCGAATGCTGAATACACCAATGCCCGTTGAACCTGCATTCACCGGGCATTGGCTTCATCAAACTCGAATCAATTATGCGAATAAATCGAACGTGTGTCGTTCGCCTGAACGCGATTGCCGGATTCCGTGTTCGTGCTCTTCACGCCGCCGTAAGCGCGCGAATCGCCGTTTTGCTGGACCTTATCTGCAGCGATGCTTTGTGCACTTTGACCGCGTTGCGATTCCGGTGCGCCGACCAGCGGGTTATACGACGGTGCCGGGCCATAACCGCTGCTTGCAAATGCAGGTGCTGCAACGGCAGCCGAAACGGCGATCAACAACGATGCGATAAAAGTCTTGTTCATGATGTGCTCCGGTGCGTATCAAGTACTTCGTCCAAAGGATACGCAGCGCTTGTTGCTTAGTGTGCTGCGTCGATGGAAATCAGTATATGCGCGCACTATCGAAACATTGTACTGATAGGGGTGACAACTGAATCCACTGTGGATGAATAATCGAAGCGGGTCTTTGACTTGTCAGCGCCCCTGCACGGGAAGCGCTTTCAATTCGACATCGGGCGCGACCGTATTGCCCAACGCGGCACCCGGAACGTTCACTGACGACTGTTCCAGCCGGTTGCTGTCCTTGCGCGCCATGGCGGCGCAATCGCCCATGGGTAGACGTTTGACAACAATGAACGCAACGAACATCGCCATTGTGCCGAAGACCGCATTGCTCGCCGCAATGCCGATCAGCACGCCCACAGGCCCGTACTTCATGCCGACGGCAACGAACGGCAGCGTACCGAGCGTTGCGCGTCCCCAGTTGAATACCGTCGATAACAACGGCCTGTCGAGGTTGTTGAAGGTCGCGTTCGCCACGAACAGACAGCCGACAAACGCATAACTCGCGACCAGCCACGAACAAAATACGCGGATGATCATGGCGGTGTCGCCGCGTGCGGAAAACGCGCGGATCAGGCCGTTCTGGACCAGTGCCAGAACGAGCCACGCAACCGCGACGGTCAGCAGCACAAATACGAGGCTGTTGCGGATGGTTTCGCGAATCCGGTCCGCGCGGCCGGCGCCGAGATTCTGCGCGATGATCGGACCGACCGCCCCGGTGAGCGCGAAGATCAGCGCGAAGGCCACCGGCGTGATCCGGTCGACGGTCGCCTGACCGGCTACGGCCGCTGCGCCGAAACGCGCCATCGCGTGCGTGACATAAGCGCTGGCAACGGGCGTGGCCAGATTCGTCAGAACAGCGGGAAGCGCCACTTTCATGACCGGCTGACTGTTTGACCAGAGCCGCGAAAATCGCACGGGACCGATCAGGTCGTTGACGCGCATTGCGCCATGCAAGCCCACTGCGGCAAGGGCGAGCCGCGCTATGTCGTTCGATATCGCCGCGCCCGTCAACCCGAGATGAAAACCGAAGATGAGAATCGGATCGAGTACGGCCGTCACGACCGCAGCCATGAGCGTGACGGCCATGGCGCGCCGGGCATCGCCAACGGAGCGCATCAGCGCGGCAGTGCACATGCCGATGGCAAGGAACACATACGTGGGCGCGGTGATCATCAGGAAGCTGCGGGTCAGCGTGCGCGTCTCGCCCGCGGCGCCCAATGCTCTGAGGATCGGATCGAGGAACAGCAAGGTGGCTGCGCTCAATACGATCGTTACGGCGATCATCAATACAAGACTCGCGGACGCGACCTGCCGCGCCTTCATGCGCTGTCCGGCGCCGAGAAGCCTCGCGACGGTGGCACTGACGCCAATCGTCATGCCGATCGATATGGCCGTGATGAAAAAGTTGATCGTGCCGGCAAATCCGACAGCGGCGGCAATGGATGTATCGCCGAGAAGGGAGATGTAGAAGAGGTTGACGAGATCGACGGCGAATACCGCCATCAGCCCGATTGCGCCGGTGCTCGCCATCACGACCACGTGGCGCAAGGTGGAACCCGTTACGAAGCGTGCGGATGAGCGTGCGAAGTCAGGTTGTCGTCTCGATGTCATGGCAATGCGTACGGTTGCAGTGCGCGAATCATCGCATGAATGACGGGCAATTCATGACGACGCAGGCGTGACAATTTCATTGCAGACGCCAAAATCAATGCGGGTCTCATTGCACCAAAGACGTTTTTTCACATACCGATGTCGTTCAATCGCGTCCTCGCTCACCTACAATGTTCCTGCAGCCTGAGCTGCCCGCAATGTTCTCTGTCCTGCGAAACGTTTCAAGGTATGGAGCTTGCGGGCATGTTGCGTGAAGCTGCAATCAAGTTGCTTCCACCATCGAATAAGGGATACCCATCATGAGCATCTTCGGAACGATCCTGAGCAAGATTTTCCCTTCGAGCCACCCGGCCGTCGCAGCGCCTGCGCCAGTCGCAGCACCTGACACGGCGGCTGCAGCCGCGAGCGCGCCGTCGGCCGAAATCGCTGCGGCGCCGCCGGTCGACGTCGAAGCAGTATTGACCGACCTGCAATCCAGATCATCGGAAAAACTTAACTGGCAGACATCGATTGTCGATCTGATGAAACTGTTGGGTCTGGACAGCAGCCTTGCCGCTCGCAAGGAGCTTGCGGGTGAACTGCATTATTCGGGCGATACGAATGATTCGGCATCCATGAACATCTGGTTGCACAAGGCGGTCATGGCGCAACTTGCGGCCAATGGCGGCAAAGTCCCGGATAGTTTGAAGAACTGAGCGTTGGTTCTTTAGCGCGTGTTTCAAAAGTAGCCGCACGCACATCCGTGCGACTACTTCTCCATTTTCAGCGCCTTGTTATAGCCGGTCAGCTCAAGATACCCGTGCCCGACTTTCTTGTTGTCACGGCTCACCGTTACCGCGCCTTCCCAATATACTGCCCCCGTGGACTGACTGGAATCAAGTTCCTGATCATCCATCAGCGGGTCGAGTTGCCATGTTGCGTCGCCGGTTCTTACCCTCTCCGACACCGGATACGACGTCCCCGTACGTGGCGAGCGCCATGTGCGCAACGGCGTGAAGTCGATCTGATCGCCATCGAAAGATTTCGCGTTGCCTTGCGGGTCTCGTAGCGTCGCGTGTGTCCAGACCGCGCTGCCGTCATGGCTGCGAACCTTGAACGCCATCAACGCTGATCCATCGGTCAGGTTCGCACCGAGCCAGTCCCAGCCGACCGCGTCGGCGCTGAGTACGGTACTGGACCATTCGTGATCGAGCCACGCCGAACCGGTGACGGTCGTATCGAGGGCGGCTTTGCCGTTCTGTGCCGAAGTCCGCGTGACCTTGCCGCTTACGCGTAGTTGCGGTTCGCTGTAGTAGTAGCTCGCTTGCGCGGGTAAAGGGCCTTTGCGCGAGTAGCCGTTGTCACCCTGCAATAGTGGCCCGGCCGTTGGCGTCAGCGTGAGGTTCAGCGTGAAATTGCTGGCCTTGACCGTTACGGCGTAATGGCCATCGGCGGCACGATCGAGTTGCCATGCGTCGAGCTTGACCTCGGTGTTGCCGGTCTTCGCATAGGCCAGACCGAAGCCTTGCCGGGCGATCTTTTGATCGTGCGCGAGCCGTCCGATGGATGGATCGCTGAGCGCTGCGTGCGCGATGATCAATTGCGATGGCGCGAAAGCACTGGGATCGGCGGGATCATGTCCGGTCGCCGAGCGAAAGAACGTGATCTGGAAGCCGAGCGGCTTGCCGTCGGGTTGATTCAGCCAGCCGGTTGCGTACCACCACTCGGTGCGAAAGGCCGGATGCGCGCCCGTGTCTTGCGGAAACGTTAGCTGATGACCCGGCGTGACAGTTGCGAACTCGGTGGCCATCGAAGGCGTGGTTCCAATAGCGCATAGGCATAACGTCAAGGCCTGGAGGTGCATGAAGAGACGCATTACCAGTCCTCCTTGACGGCGCGGACGGCATCGAGCGAGATCGCCTTGCGGCCTGCGATCACGGCCGTCGCGCACGATGAAACCAGCATCACCGCCGCGACCGTGCCGAGCACGGACCAGGGAATGTGCATCGACATGCTCCAGTGAAACGACTGCGGATTGACGACAAACACGAGGATCAGGCTGATCGCCCAGCCGAGAATGAATCCCACGGCAGTGCCCAGCGCCGTCAGCATGCCGCCTTCAGCAGCGAGTATCGCGAGGACCTGGCGGCGCGTGACGCCGACGTGTCGCAACATGCCGAATTCGCGCGCACGTGCGAGCGTCTGCGCCGAAAAGGTCGCGGCGACGCCAAACAGGCCAATCACGATCGCCACCGCTTCGAGCAAATAAGTGACCGCGAAACTGCGATCGAAAATCGTCAGTGTCTTCGCGCGGATCTCGCCGGGCTGGGCGAATTCCATCGCCGGGCCGAAAGGGAGTTTGCGCAGTCTTGCAATCACGTCGTCCACGTTGGTTCCGCGCTGCACGCTGACGGCTACATCGGTTGCACCCGTGTCGCCCGTAAGCCTGCGGTAGTCCGCAAGCCGCAACTGGATTGCGCCGGTTTGCCGGACATAGTCGCGCCACACGCCGGCGACCACGAAGCTCGATTCATGCGCTCCGACCGACAACCGCACGCGCTCGCCCGTTCGATACCCATAGAGATCGACCATCGCCTCCGATACCCATATAGGCGTCTCGCCTTGATGCACGGATGACATCGGCAGCACGGGTCCGGTCATCTGCAGCGTGGCGCCGGGATCGTTGGCATCGATCTCGCGCGCCAGCAACGCAATGGCCGGACGCGCCGGATCGAGCGTGAGGTGCGAGGTGCGCGTGAACGCGGCGGTTTTGATGCCCGGCACGGCGGCAAGCGTCGCCTGTTCGGCAGGCGCGAGACTTCCCGTGTCGCCGTTCGGCGTGACGCGCACGTAGAGATCGGCGGATAAAAGATGCGTGAGCCATTCATCCACGGACACGCGGAAACTCGCCACCATGATCGCCATGGCGACGATGAGCGCAAAGCTGGACAAGACGCCGCCCATCGCAATGGATGCCTGTCCCGGCGCATTGGCGAGCCGGGCGAGCGCGAGTGTCGTGGCGGCGTTCGTGTGGTGTCTGGCGCGCCATCGGCTGAGGGTGGTGAAGACGATCGCCGTGCATCGCGGCATCAACGCAATGCCGCCGATCAGCAGCAGCGCGACGGCGAGATAACCAAGAATGGGGACATCGAAGAATGGCGGCAATAGTGTCAGGATCAGCGCGGCGACCAGACATCCGACGGCAGGCCAGGGCGTTGCAAGTCTTGCGAGCGCGCCTTCCTCGCTACCGGCCTTGAGCGCCGCAGCCGGCCGTGCACGCGCTGCTTCGAGCGCTGGCACGAGGCTGCCCAGAACCGATACTGCAATGCCCAACGCCAGGAAAATGGTCGTCGCAACCGGTTCGAAACCGACATGCGGCTGCACACCCGGGAAATAGCCGCCACCCAGATCGCTGCCAAAAAACCGCAGTGCAACATCCGATAACGCGTACCCCAACACAAGCCCGAGCAGCGATCCGATCACCCCGAGCAACGCGCCTTCCATCAGGATCTGCCGCAGTAATTGCGCGCGTGTCACGCCCAATACACGCAGCATCGCGAATTGCGACCGGCGGCGCACCACGGCCAGCGCCTGCGTCGAAAACACCAGGAACGCGCCGGTGAAAAGCGCGACCAGCGCAAGCACATTCATGTTGATCCGATAAGCACGCGAAAGCCGATCGGTACGGTTTTCATCGTCACGGGTTTCGGCCACGACGAGCTGATTGCCAAGCTGCGCCTGAAGCTGCCGTTTGAAGGTTTCGCGATCCACGCCGCGTTCGAGCTGAAGATCGACGCGCGACAATTTTCCTTCCAGACCAAAGCGCCACTGTGCGGCGGCGATATCCATGACCGCGATGCGCTGCCCCGGCCGCGTCCTGACGATACCGCCCGCCACGCGAAACTTAACCGTCGATGTGCCGCTACGCAGCGCGACATCGGCGCCCGTGGGCGCCTTGAGCCACGTTTGCGCCGAGGGCGAAAGGAAGATGGCATCGGCTGAAAGGGAGTCGAGCAAGGTCTGCGCCGAAGGCACGCCGATCAGCTCGGGTGTGATGCGGCTTGCCCGGAACACGTCGATGCCAAGCACTTTCAGCGCAGCCGTTTCGCCGGGTACCGTTACGTCGACATCGAGCACCGGACTCGCCAGCGTCACGCCGGGTTCGCGGGCGAGACGCGGGTACCAGGATTCATTGAAGGTAGGTTGGGCGCCGCGCACTTGCAGATCCGCTTCGCCCGAGAGACTTTTGGCTGCCGCCGAGAACTCGTTGAACGCCGCGCTGTTGATCAACTGGACCGCGTACCCGAGCGCCACGCCAAGCGCAATGGTCGCGATGGCCACGATTGCGCGTGCAGGGTGGCTGCGCCACTCGGCGCCCAGCAGCCAGCGCGCAAGCAGCCGGCTTCCCGCAATGCGCTCGACGGGCGGCGCTGCGCGGTCATTCATTGGCCGTGCGCGCGAAGCGCTCCGCCTGTTTTGCGCCATGCAGGCCGCCATCGCTCAGAATGAGTATTCGGTCGGCGCTGGCCGCCGCTGCCGTTGAATGCGTCACTATGATCGCGGCCGCGCCGGTCGACTTGATTTCGGCGCGCAACAAGTCGAGGACTTCGTGCGCGGTGTCGGGGTCGAGGTTGCCGGTGGGTTCATCAGCGAGAATCAGGCTTGGACGATGCACGAGCGCCCGCGCTATCGCAACACGCTGCAGTTCACCGCCTGAAAGTTGCCGCGGAAAATCGTTGCCACGGCCGCCGAGCCCGACCGCGGCCAGCACGTCCAGCGCGCGCTTGGGCGGCGTGTTGTTCAGGAGCAGCGGCAGTGCGACGTTTTGCGCCAGCGTGAGGTGCGGCAGTACGTGAAACGCCTGGAAGACGAAGCCGAGTTTTTGTCGACGCAGGCGCGTGGCGGCATCGTCGTCGAGTTGGGAGATCGGTGTGCCGTCGATCAGCACTTCGCCGCTGTCGGCCGAGTCGAGGCCGGCGATCAGGTTGAGCAATGTCGATTTGCCCACGCCCGAGTCGCCCATGACGGCCACGAACTCGCCGGGATCAAGCGAAAAATCCAGATTGGCCAGCACGATCCTGCCGGTGCCGTAAGCCTTGCTCAAACCGCGGCATTCGAGTGCGGGCGGCGCGTCATTATTGCTGATGGTCATAGAGAACTGGTGGTCGCCGGTATGAACTGTGCTTCGGTTCAATACTGTGACAGAGAACGGCCGTGCGCGTATGGCCATCACTTACCCGGCGGCTTATGAATATCGACGATACGACCATCGAACGCTGCATGATGAAGCTGCTATCCGAGCGCCGCGAGGAGTCGTCCATTTGCCCCTCGGACGTCGCGCGTACTCTCGCCTCCGATGAAACCGTCTGGCGCGCATTGATGCCTGCTGTGCGCAAGGTTGCTGCACGGCTCGCCGAAGCGGGCGTCGTACGCATCACGCGGGGCGAGACCACACTTTCGCCCGATGAGATCGATCACGGTCCCATCAGGCTGCGTCGCGGGCGCGGGTTCGTAGCGGATTGAGCGTTCGCATCAGCCGAGTTTCTGCACCGAAAACGCAGCCGTTTCATAAGGAACCGTGACAACGTCCTTGCCGGCAAGCTCGGGTTCCGATGCAATCAACGCACTGACCTCGCGATCGATCGCCGTCCGTTCATCCGCTCCCAATGCGGCAATAAAACTCGTCGAGCGCACACGGTTGATGATCACGTCCTCAAGCGAACCGGTATGGCCTTGCTTGAAATGATGTTCATCGATGGGACCGAGTCCTTCGAACGGAAACGCCGCGCGCCACGCGCCGGTGTAGTAGCGCGGCGTGTCGCCTTCCACGCGATTGACAATCGCATCGAGTCTTGCGACCCAGGGAACGCGCGCATCGCGCAGATTCCAGATCAAGCCGAGTGTGCCGCCCGGCTTCAACACACGATGAATCTCGACCAGCGCCGTGTGCGTTGCGAACCAGTGAAACGACTGCGCGCAGACGATGGCGTCGACGGATGCATCGGGTAACGGGATCGCATCGGCCGTGCCCGGGCGAGCATCGACCTGGGGGAAGCTTGCAGCCAGCTTTTCGAGCATGCCCGCAACCGGTTCGACCGCGATGACATGCGCACCGGTCTCGATCAGGCGCGGCGTGAATTTGCCCGTGCCCGCGCCCAGATCGACCACCGTCTTGCCGGCTTCGAGTCCAAGCTGATCGCGCAACCAGACCGCGACCTCGGGCGGATAGTCCGGCCGCCCGCGTGTGTATGTGTTCGCCAGGCTTGCATAGCCTTCCGCCGCAGCGTGGTGTACGCCGTCAGTTCCTGTGCTCATTGTTTGCTCCCGCTTGTGTGGTTCAGTGGTTCGACTGCGGACAGCATAAATAATCTTGCTGTGAATTGCCAACGAGAACATCGTCAAGCGCGCGGCAAGGTCAACACGGCGCCCAGTCCGCGCGTCGGCCGGTTGCGTAAGACGAGTGTTCCACCGTGGGCCATCGCAATGGCTTTTGCGATGGTCAGCCCCAGTCCCGAGCCGTGCGTTTTTCCCGGCTGTGCCCTGAAATAAGGTTCCGCTTCGGTACGGTGACGCTCGGGCGTCAGTACGATTCGGTCGTCGATTATGCCGCGCCGCTCAGCTTCACCGGCCGTCATCCAGGCGGCAACAACCTGTCGCCGCATCCGTACGACAACGACAATCTGAACAACTCGTTTCGTGTCGATAACGCCGTGAAATTCACCAGCGTCCCCTATGCGGGCCTGAAGTTCGGCGCGCTGTACGGATTCTCGAACGAGGCAGGCGGCTTCGATGACAACCGCCTCTACAGCGCCGGCGCATCGTATGAAACCGGGCCGTTCACGATCGCCGCGGGTTACCTGCAGGCGAACAATCCGGGCGTAAACAACACCGATGGCGCGATCACGCTGACCGACCGTACGTTCATCGCTTCATTGCAGCGTACTTATGGCGCCGGTCTCAACTATGCGCTCGGCGCGGGCCGGGTCGGCTTCGTCTGGACGTGCACTCAGCTCGGTGGCCTTGCAACCATCAACGGAGCGAACCGTCTTGGCCTCAAGCAGAACGGGCAGGGTGCGAGTTTTAACAACTTCGAGTTCAATGCCAGCTATCTTGTGACGCCGTCGGTGGCGCTTAATGGCGCATACACCTATACGAAAGGCGTGATGTCGAACGCGACGGGCGAACATGAACCGGCGTGGCGGGATGTGTCAGTGCAGGCGGATTACTCCCTCTCCAAGCGCACCGATGTGTACGTTCAGGCTACCTATCACCACCTAAGCAGCGATGCCTCGGGACTGACTGCCGACGTCAGCGGGCAATCTCCATCGACGAAAAACGAGCAGGTCGTGACCGCGGTGGGATTGAGGCACCGGTTCTGATGCGTTAACCGCAAAAATGCGTCGCGCCTCCGGTTCAAGATATTCCAAAGTGTTCCACACCGTGTCGGTTCAACACGGCTTCAATAATCGCCGACGACCGAAAACGATATCGACGCGCCAACGAAGCTCGAATGGACCGTTGATGGGTAACGCTTTGCCATTCTGTTGCGCGATCAAGGCGCATCAAACAGACACGCTCTCACGCGTAACCATTTTTCCCGATAGCAACGCTTGGTAACGAACCGCGTGGCCGCTGACCAACGGCGCGCGCCAAACGCTGCGGTTTAATGACCTCCGTCCATTCGACGCACGGCGACATCGATTGGCAACTGACTAAGCATCGTTTTTTCGGAGAAACAGAAATGAAGAAATCCCTTATGGCTCTTGGTGTGTTTGGTACCTTCGCCGGAGCAGCTAATGCACAGAGCAGCGTGACGCTATACGGCCTGATCGATGCAGGGCTCACGTACACCAACAACCAGGGCGGCAGCAAAAACATCCAGGCAACGAGTGGCCAGGTGAACGGCAGCCGCTGGGGACTGCGCGGCGCGGAAGACCTGGGTGGCGGACTGAAAGCCATCTTCGTGCTGGAAAACGGCTTCAGCATCGATAGCGGCAAGTTCGGCCAGAACGGCGCGGAGTTCGGCCGCCAGGCCTACGTTGGTTTGTCGAGCGATCAGGCAGGCGCCGTGACGCTGGGACGTCAATACGATTCAGTGGTCGACTATCTTGGACCGCTTGCATTGACCGGTACGTCATTCGGCGGCACCCAGGCCGCGCATCCGTTCGATAACGACAACCTCGACAACTCGTTCCGAATCAACAACTCGGTCAAATACCAAAGCGTCAATTACGGAGGCCTGAAGTTCGGCGGCCTCTATGGTTTCTCGAACGCAGCGGACGGCTTCTCCGATAACCGCGCATACAGCTTCGGCACGTCATATAACTACGGGCCTTTGAATGTTGCCGCAAGCTATATGCAATTGAACAACGCAGGCTCGACGCTCAACGCGTCGGGCGCTGTGACGAGTGACGCCACGTTCGCAGCAGCGCGTCAGCGCACTTACGGCGCAGGCGTGAGCTACGCGTTCGGCGCCGCAAATGTGGGCTTTGTGTTTTCGCAAACGCATCTGGACGGCGCGACGGGCATCGGCGCATCGGCATCGGGTACGACGAACGGCTTGACGCTGGCAGACGGCAGCGCGCGCTTTACCAACTACGAGGTGAACGGTCGCTACAACCTGTCGCCCGCGTGGACGCTCTCAGGCGCCTATACATTCACCGATGCAAAGCTCGATGGCGTCAGCCCGAAATACAACCAGGTGACGCTACAGACGGCGTATGCGCTCTCCAAGCGCACGGACGTCTATTTGCAGGGCGTGTATCAGCACGTGAGCGGTACCGGTGATTCGGGCCTGACGGCGGATATCAACGGGCTCAGCGCGTCATCGACCAATAGCCAGGTCGCGGGAACGATTGGCTTGCGTCATCGGTTCTAACTACGAAAGTGTGAATGGAGCCGGGACGACAAGCCCGGCTCTTTTTGCTTGAGCTCAGCGCGATCCCGGGCCCATGCCTTCGGCGATCGCACGGCATGCGTCCTTGAGCGGCGCAATGTAGGTGTCGAGTGGTGAACCGCTCTTTCTATAAAGCGGAATGCTGATGCTGACACATGCAAGCGGCTCGCCATTCGAGCCCAGGATCGCGCTTCCGTAGCAGAAGATCTGCTCTTCGTTTTCTTCGCGGTCTTCTGAATAACCGCGGGCATGCGTTTCGTCCAGTTCGGCATCGAGTGCTGAACGCTCCACGATGGTATTGGACGTAAAGCGCTCGAAATGCAGCGGCGCCAGCAAGGCGTCGCGTTCGGCGCGTTTGAGCGATGCCAGATAAGCCTTGCCCACCGAGCTTGAATAGAGCGTGACGCGCGTACCGATTCGCGAAGCCATGCGTACGGCCTGAGGGCTTTCGAGCTTTTCTATGTAGACCATTTCAGAACCGCTGCGCACCGCGAGGTGCACGGTTTCCTGGGTTGCATCGCGCAACACCTGAAGCGGTTCGCTCGCCGCAACGCGCAAGTCCGAGCGCTCCCAGCTACGGCTTGCCAACGACAACAGGCGTGGCCCGAGCGAATAAGCGCCGCCGTGCGGACTCTCGACGACCAGCCCCTCGGCAATCAGCGCACCGACAATCCGGTACACCGTCGGCCGCGGATAACCCGCCAGCGCGGTGAGTTGCGCAATGCCGGGAGGTGTCTGTGCGTCGGCAATGCACTGCAGGACGGCCAGGAACTTCGAGAATGCGGCGGTCCCGGTCGGCTTGGCGTCTTCGGGGACGTCAGGCGTAGCCGGCTTGTCGATGGCGTTCGAGGATGGTTTGGGCATGGCGTTGAAAGAACTGGACGGCCCGCAAGACAGCAAGGAGCGCGAGCGGTGACGCGAACGATTATAACGGAGCGGTTTTCGCTGACGGCCCAGCGTGTTGCGCGCAGACCGGATGGCACGCGGCTTGGGGATACGTAATAATGCGAAGCGGGCCCGCGCATACCTGCGCAAGCCCTCGGACCATCAACCAGTACGTGTCGCCGATTGCGGCGCGGCGGCCAGCATTGCGCCGCACAACCCGGGGTTATCGATGAGCAACAACGCGTCGCCTGCACCATCCGCTGCCCGCTGGCTGCCCTACATCGTGGCGGGAACGTTCTTCATGGAATACCTCGACACGACGGTCATTGCAACCGCATTGCCGCAAATGGCGAAGTCGTTTGGCGTCGGCCCCAACGCGCTCAGCCTCGGCATGACCGCGTACATGCTCGCGCTCGCAATCTTCATTCCGGTGAGCGGCTGGGTCGCGGATCGCTTCGGTTCGCGCACGGTGTTCTTCGGCGCGATCGTTGTGTTCATCGTGGCGTCGGTGTTGTGCGGCATGTCGAATTCCGTCGCCGAGTTCACGGCGGCGCGAGTGCTTCAAGGCGCCGGCGGCGCGATGATGGTCCCGGTCGGCCGCCTGATCGTGGTACGAAGCACCGAGAAAAGCCGCCTCATGCAGGCCATCTCGACCATCACGTGGCCTGCCATTGCAGCGCCGGTCATCGGGCCGCCGGTCGGCGGGTTCATTACGACCTATGCTTCATGGCGATGGATCTTCTTGCTGAACGTGCCCTTCGGCCTGTGCGCCCTCGTTGCCGTCGCCATGCTGGTCCCGAACCTGAAAGGCGCGGAACGCAAGCCGCTGGACGTGATGGGCCTCGTGCTCAGCGGCGCGTCGCTGACGGCCGTGCTCTATGGCGCGGAGCTCGCCAGTCAGCCCGCCAGCAATCCGTGGCTTGCGGGCGGGATCGTGCTTGCCGGATTCCTGATCGGCTATATCGCGGTCCGGCATGCGGCGGGGCATCCGCATCCATTGATTGATTTCTCGACGCTGAAGATTCCAACCTATTCGGTCACGGTCTTGACGGGGTCGTTGACACGCATCGGCATTGGCGCGGTACCGTACCTCATGCCATTGCTGTTTCAGATCGGCTTCGGGCTTTCCGCCTTCAAGTCGGGCCTGTTGCTCCTTGCGAGCGCGCTGGGCAATCTCGGCATGAAGGCATTGACCACTCGCATCCTGCGGCGCTACGGGTTCAGGAACGTATCTATCGTAGCGGTAGCCACGGCCGGAATCTTTACTATCGCGTGCGGCATTCTCACGCCCGACTCGCCGCTTGCGTGGGTCCTGCTCGTGGTGTTTGTGTATGGCGTTGCACGTTCAATGCAGTTCTCGCTGCTCGCCACGCTGGCTTATGCCGACGTCGGCCAGCCGCAAATGAGCGCCGCGAGCACGTTATGGAGCGCGGCTGCGCAAATGACAATCGGCCTGGGCATTGCTTATGGCGCGGTAGCGTTGCGTGCGGCCGCTGCGATCAACGGTGAAACGACCGGCACCGAAAGTCTTCATTTTTCACTCGATGACTTCAGGCTCGCGTTTCTCTTCGCGGGCGTGCTGACTCTGGTTTCCGTCTATGGATACTTCAAGGTCGCGCGCGATGCAGGGCAGAGCGTAGGTGGCGGATCGATGCGTCAGGATGCATCGCAGAAAAGCAGTTGACGCGAACAAGCTCATGATCCGCAACCCCGATCCGCACACATGGATGTCATTGGCGCTCGCCGAGCGCGGTGTGCGGCGCTTCGGGCCGGGAGAGACGAATCCACGCATCGTGGCATATAACGCGCATACGAATCTTGCTGGCTATGACGACAAGGTCTCGTGGTGCGCGTCGTTCGTGAACTGGTGCATGGCGAATGCGGGTTATAGCGGCACAGGGTCAGCGCTTGCACGTTCGTGGCTTGAGTGGGGACGCGTGCTCGATCAGCCGGAGTATGGATGCATTGCCGTGCTCTCACGCGACGATCCGGCTAGCTGGAAGGGGCACGTCGGCTTTTATCTGCGCCATGACGACGACGCCGTATATCTGCTCGGCGGCAATCAACTGGACGAAGTGCGCGAGCTCGCCTACCCCCTTGCCGACGTACTCGGCTACAGGGTGGCCAGACCCGGTTTGATCGAGCCTGGCAGGCACTGGATCACGGCAGCAGACGCAACGCTTGGCGCCGTCCGGATCACGAAAATAGGTGCGACCATGATCCGTAACGCCAACGTAGACATGTGAAAGCATCGCAACATCCTATGATCAAACCGCAGCATGTCAGCAGTTTGAAATGAGACATGCCTCACGGCGTAAGGTTGGCCCCCTGACGCAAGCGGCCACGGCAAATGTCACGTCATCGATTGCAACCGAATGTATGAATTGTGAAGCAGGTCATCCATGCTTCGTGCGTCGACGTTATATATGTACGCAAAATCATAATCCGGAGA
>NZ_CAXTGZ010000027.1:0-22780 GCF_964243625.1 uncultured Caballeronia sp. | reverse complement strand
TCCACTAAATCGAGACAAATAGAAAATGTTCAGGGTGGCAGAAAAAGCAATGGCAGACTGGCTTTCTCCGGAGAGAAAGAGGATTAATGAGATGTTGTCATCGACCAGTAAAACCGAACCCCGGATTCGGACCACGGTTCACCGCGATGACGCGACACTCATCAATGATTTCTCCGCATCCAATCCAAAGGTTGCGGAGAGTTCTCTTTTTGAGGTGATCGGCACAGTTGCATACAGCCATCAACGGCCGCGCGACGAAGCGATAGAGCCGGACCTGATGGGCTCACTGTACGAACAATATTGCCGCGCCCTTGACGACCCGTCTGCCTCGTTTTCAGGCAGCTGGAGCACTCCGGCAAGCGTTGAGCACGTTTCGTCGACCATGGATGCTCACGTGAATCAACACGGCGAAACTATCGAATCGGTGATATCCGGAGTTCGAGGCGTCGAGCACTTCTTTGGCAAACTTAATGCGGAAACTTCGCCGCCTGCCGTGATGCTGGAACCGCTGCCGGAAATCCTCCGCCTGTTTGCGGCACCCGAATTCAAGACTCGCTCAAGTCGTCTGCCCTCGGCGCTGGTGCGTCGCGAGCATCACGCGCCAGGCATCGATAGTCCGCTCTTCGCGCCGCGCCGCGCCCAATCGGAACCCGTCACATGAGCGTGTCAATGCCGTCCGAAAAAGCCTCGATCGAGGGCTTCACGCTTGCAGCGCGACTTGCCAACGCCGAAGCGAAGGTGCGGTCCGATCCCGCGCAATTTCCGTATCGCTGGGAGCTGTTTCAGTTGCTTTGCGTCCTCGGTCAGTGGGAGCGAGCGGTCCAGCAACTGCAAGTCTGCGCACGACAGCAACCGGAACAGCTCGCGACAGCCCACGCGTGTCGCGACCTCATTCGCGCTGAAAAAGCGCGCGCGAAGGTGTTTGCGGGAGAGGTCGCGCCTGGGTTTCTCATTGAGCCCCTGCCCTGGGTGCAGGGGCTGGTCGATGCGCTAAGCCTGAGCGCACGCGGCGACATCGATTCTGCAGATCGCGTGCGAGAAGCCGCGCTGGACGATGCCCAGAGCGTCGATGCGCGCTTCGAACAAATGCACGTCGAGTGGATCAGCGACAGCGATTCGCGCTTGGGTCCGGTTTGCGAAATTATCACCGCGAAGCACTATCGATGGTTGCCGCTTGCGGACATCGCCCGATGGCAACTAGAACGGCCCGCCACGATGCTGGAACTCGTGTGGGCGCCGTGCACACTCACTTTGCGGGACAACAGCAATGTGCGTGGCTTCCTGCCCGCGCGATACCCGGCATCGCCCGACGATGACGATGCGCTGCGCCTGGGCAAAAGCACGGCATGGCGCGAAGTCGGAACGACGGCCGTAATTGGCATGGGCCGTAAAACGTGGGCAACGAGCGCCGGCGACTTCAGCGTGTTTGAGTTGGCAGCGTGCGAGTTTGGAATCGGCTCGAACAATGAACCGTCGAAGGATACTCATGCGCTCGGGTAAGGATAGCGGCAACGCGCGCGGTGGTACAGCCGTTGGCGCGCCTCGCCGGGCAAATTACCATTTGCTGCCGACGCTCCTTGACCGGCTCAGGGACGACGCACCGCACAGGCAGACAGAAGCGTTTGACGAGTTCGCCGTCACACGCGCGCAAATGCGCGACATCCTGCAACGAGACCTCGCCTTCTTGCTCAACACAACGAGCATCGAGGATCAGATCGACCGGATTCGATACCCCGAAGCTGCGGCATCAACCGTCAATTTTGGCGTGCCGCCGCTCGCGGGTCAATATCTGGCGTCACGCAAATGGGCTGATCTGGAAACTGTCGTTCGACGCGCCATCTGCGATTTCGAGCCACGGTTGATGCCGGACACACTGGCCGTCGCGCCACTCGTCAAAGCGGGTGTTCAGGACAGCTACAACGTGCTGATGTTCGAGGTGAGCGGAATGATTCACATGGATCCGTATCCGCTGGAATTTCTCGTACAGAGCTCTATCGATCTCGAAACCAGCCGCATGAACATCGCTCCCGCGCGCGAAGCGTAATCGGGTGTCAAGCCCGCTCGCATAACCCGACAAACACACTAAAAACCAGACCTACGCATGGACCCGCGACTGCTCGAATATTACAATCAGGAATTGATCTACATGCGCGAAATGGCGGGTGAATTTGCGCAGTCGCACCCAAAAATCGCCCGACGCCTGGGCATGCAGGCGGGCGAAGTTGCAGACCCCTACGTCGAGCGGATCATCGAATCGTTTTGCTTCATGTCGGCGCGCATGCAGATCAAGCTCGATTCGGAATTCCCGCGTTTCACTGAGCGCTTGCTTGAGGTTGTTTACCCGAACTATGTTGCGCCGACGCCGTCCATGGCTGTTGCCCGGTTCTTTCCGAGCGGCAAGGAAGGCAATCTCGTGGAAGGTTTTCACGTAGCACGAGGCTCGGGGTTTACGGCCCGGGTGCCAAACGGTGAAAAGACCGCATGCCAGTTTCGAAGCGGCCAGGACGTGACCCTCTATCCGCTTGAAATTGTCGAGGCGCGACTAACGGGCATCCCGCCGGACATTCCATCGATTGACCGCTATGTACCCGCCGATACCCAGGTGCGCGGCGCTTTGCGCCTGCGTCTTCGAATGACGGGCGACGCCAAAATCGCCGATATCAAAGGTCTTGACCGGCTGCCGGTCTATCTCGCTGGCGACGAACAAGTGGCCTCGCATTTGTTTGAACTGCTGCACGCGTGCGCGATTGCTTCGCTCACCGGAAAACCGGGCGACCTTAACCGCGCCGCGCATGCAGTGACGTCTGATGCGGTTGTTCACGAGGGTCTTGGAACGGACCAGGGTCTGCTGCCGTTGACGTGGTCCAGTTTCCATGGGCACAACCTGCTGCACGAATACTTCGCATGCCCCAGCCGGTTTTACTTCTTTGCACTGACGGGACTGGAAACGGGCTTGCGTTGTATAGACGGCAAAGAAGCTGAGATCGTGATCCTGCTAAATAAAGCTCCTGAGGCGCTTGCCAGTCTGGTCGATGTGTCCCGGTTCGCGCTCTTCTGCACCCCCGTCATCAACCTCTTTTGCCAACGCACCGACCGCATTGAACTGTCGCTCGCCGACACTGAGCATCACCTGGTTCCGGATCGCCTGCATCCGCTCGACTATGAAGTGTTCGCCATCGAGAAGATGGGCGGTCAAGTGTCAACAACAGCGGAGCAACTTGAGTTCAAACCGCTTTATCAGACGCTCAACAATGACGAGGGTAATCACGGGCGCTACTTCTCTATCCGCCGCGAGCGCCGCCTTATGTCTGACTCCGCGCGGCGCTATGGCACGCGTACACCGTACATCGGCACCGAGGCTTTTGTCTCATTGGTCGATC
Source organism: uncultured Caballeronia sp. (assembly GCF_964243625.1). Taxonomy (NCBI): domain Bacteria; kingdom Pseudomonadati; phylum Pseudomonadota; class Betaproteobacteria; order Burkholderiales; family Burkholderiaceae; genus Caballeronia; species uncultured Caballeronia sp. The sequence goes on along the minus strand of NZ_CAXTGZ010000027.1, from coordinate 19,400 downwards.
AGAATGAAGCGCCTTATGACGATGCGATTCGTTATCTTTCGATCCATGCATGGCTCACAAACCGCGATCTCCCGAGTCTCGTACCGCGTAACGGCCTTAACGATCTGACCGTGTCGGCGTCAGCGCCTATCGATGGGATCGGGTTGATTCGAGCACCCAGCGCACCCAAGGCGCCGTACGCCGATCGCGACATGGCGTGGCGTCTGATTCGACAGCTGAATTTCAACTATTTACCGCTTGGCGATCTCGACCACCGGGCGGGAGGTCAAGGCCTACGCGACCTGTTGCGCATGTTTCTGACTAACGACGATGAATCGCAACAAAGACAAGTTCAGAGCCTGGTCGGCGTCAAGACGAAGCCCGTCACACGCCGGTTGCCCGGAGGGGGACCATTGGTGTTTGGACGCGGGATCGAGTGTTCGCTCACCATTGATGAAAGTGGATTTTCAGGTACGAGCCCATATCTGTTCGGGCTGATTCTTGAGCACTATCTCGCGCGGCACGTGTCGATCAATGTGTTCACCCAAACGGAAATGCATTCGATGCAACGCGGCCGCGTCGCGCGCTGGCCCGTGCGCATGGGTTCACGAGGCGCTGCGTGAAGAATCGGGTGTCGTTGAAGGCTGTCATTCGCGATTCCAATTTGTCGCCGGAGTTAATCGACAAGCTGCGTGCTGAGCCGTGGAAGTATGGCTTCCTTAGTCTGTTGCGCCGGCTGGGAGCTGATTCGCGCCTGCCTCCGATCGGACAGGCGCAACGCCCCCAGGCAGAACCGTTTCGCCTTGGGCAGCAACCGAGCCTGGCATTTGCTCCACGCGAAATCGCTGAGATTGACGAGATCGATGGGCGGCTGAAAGTGCGGCTGTTCGGCTTGGGAATGCTCGGTCCTAATGGACCGTTGCCCATTCACGTGACCGAGATCGCGCGGGACCGCAAAGAGAATCGCCGGGATGGCACGCTCGTCGATTTTCTGGACATTTTTCACCATCGATTTTTGACGCTGTTTTACCGTGCGTGGTCTTCCTCGCAAGCGGCGGCAGGTCTGGATCGACCCGATGCGGAACGGTTTTCGTTTTATGTCGCGAGCCTATTCGGACAGGACGTCGGCGAGATCAAGGAACGCACGCTTCCTGCACACGCACGCATCTCGGCGTCGGCGCATTTGGTGCGCGAGGCACGAAACCCCGATGGTTTGCGCGCCACACTGGCGCAATTTTTTGGCGTTCCAGTGGCTATCGAAGAACATATCTGGCACTGGATTGAGGTCGATCCCGCTGAGCACAGCCGGTTAGGCAAACCCGGTTCGCCTTCAGTGCTTTCGGTGGGCGCGATGCTCGGCGAACAAGTTCCCGACCAGCAGCATAAGTTTCGCATTGTCATGGGGCCGCTGGAGATCGAAGAATACTTACGCTTTACGCCGCAAGGAGCAGATCTTCCGTTGCTCGTGGAATGGGTGCGGGCGTTCGTCGGCTATGAATTTGTTTGGGAGCTTGAACTGCGTATCAAGTCGCAGAGCGCGACGCCGGCTACTATCGATGGCCCCGAACGGCTTGGCTGGTCGGGCTGGCTTGGGCGATCTCCAAGGGGCGAAGCAATTACCGGCATGCGCTTCGAACCCGAGCAGCACGCGGCGACGACACATTAGCAACTGGATCTGATATGAACGCGAAAAAACAAACAGCCGCCAAGGCGCGGCCGAACGATGTGGCGAGTCACGACTGGCTCGCGCCAATCTCGGCCAACGCCCCGTGTGGTCCGGACCTTGAGTACGATCCGGAGTACGTGGTTATGTCAGCGAAATCGACAGCTCAGCCCGACGCGCAGTACGGAAACTTCGTGGGCTCGGCTGAACCCGTCAACTGGGGCGATATCGACCGTGACTGCCGCAGATTGATGCTGCGCACGAAAGATATACGAATCGTCGTGCTGTTCACTCGATGTCGCACACGGCTGGCCGGTGCCATGGGCTTTAGCGAAGGCGTGGCTCTACTCGCGCGATTGCTTGAAGCTTATCCCGACACCGTTCATCCGCAACTGGCGGTCGACTCAGACCGCGAGGCTGCGTTGGAGATTCGCGCAAACGCGCTACAGGCGCTGACCGACGTCGACGGATTGTTGTCGGATTTTCGGGAGGTGACGTTTGGCAAGGCATCAATCGCACGTCTGCAGGTACGCGACGTTGAGCGCGCGTTTGCACGACCGCGTCCAGTCGATGCATTGTCTCAGGATTCGGTTACCCAGCAGCTTGATGCCTTGCGTGAGCGCGATCAGTCGAGCCTTGTGGGATTCGATACCGCACGCTCCAGCGTTGCTGCGATCACCGCTTGGTGTGAGAACAACCTGGGGTCGTTCTCGCCAGATTTATCCGCGTTGGACAAGTTGCTCGAATTCTTCGCAGGTCCTGCAGGCGATGAGATCGGCGAGAACGGCGTCGAAGCAGACGTCGCGGCCGAAGAAGTAGCCTCAGGCGAGCCAGCCGGGGCGATCGAAATCGCTCCGTTCAATGACGACGGTCCATCGCAAGAGGCAACCGTGAATGATGCTTCATTGAGTCATGCGACGCGCGCTTTGACGACGAACCGACAAACGGCACTGGATAACATTCGTCGGGCCAGAGCATGGTTCGAAATCAACGAGCCCAGTAGCCCGATTCCAATTTTGCTCAGGCGCGCGGAACAGTTCGTCGGCGCGCGGTATGCGCAGAGCGTCCGGGCGATTCCAACTGACCTGCTCGCGCAGTGGGACAGTGAAGCCGAGGCGCAACCGTAGAGAGACAAATCTTTAGACGGGATACGAAACTCGCCGGGTCGGCTCGGACGATGGCTTGGCAAAACCGAGCAGGTAAAAGAGAGACCTCTCCCGCTTAGTCAGAGGAACGATATTTTTGGGCAAACAGTATTCGGTATTTTCCAAAGTAATACCGCAAGAGATACGTGTGGTCGTTGCTAGCGCGATAGCAGCGCTCCCGGGACCTGGGGGCGCTTCTGCAGCGAACTACCGGTCGAAAGCACTCGCGGCGATCCAGGCAGTAGCTACTGCGTGGGGCGGACGATGCGCATCGCCCTCGTATGACGGGCATAAGGAGCCCCTTCACTTCAAGTGCGCGGCAGGTCACACGTTTCCGTTGCTGATATACATCTTGCGCCAGGGCGGCTGGTGCCCAGCGTGCGCATACGATCGCGTAGTTAAATACACCATCGAAGACATGCGATTTACCGCGGCGAAGAACGGCGGATTATGCCTGTCCGAAAAGTACGTGGCAGGGGATGTGCCTCTGCGATGGCGGTGCGCGAAAGGTCACGAATGGTCATCTAGACCCGACGGCGTCATGCGCGGGAACTGGTGTATGAAGTGTAACTATGTAGCCAGAAAACCGACCAAACAACAGATTGACGAATGCGCCGCAGCCTTCGGCGGTCAATGCTTATCCGTTGCGCCAGGTAGGATGGATTAGGTCACGTCCGCAAAAACGGGGGCGTTTCGCGCCTCTGGGAACTTGACCCAGACCCCTACCACTTACAACCTATTTCCACAGATGGAACAACATTTGGGTCGAGATTGAAATAGAGTTTTTTGTGCGTAGAATTATTTGTGTACGTCATAGAATACACAGTGGCTCCTTGACTCATGATTTCATATTGACCGGAAATTTTATTTCCCGAAACTTCGAGCCACTCGTCAGTTGATAGAACGGGCTGATCCTCGTTGCGCCCCTCCACTTTTGTGGATTGAAATATCAACGATAGAGGAACCTTTGATTTTTCGTATTTCACAAATGCGCCGGACCACTTCGAAGAGATATCGTGATATGTTCGCAATTCAAATCGTGTAGGAGCAGGTCCGCCTGAGCTAAAACAATAGTCCTCGGAAATTACCTCAGAGTACGCAGGTGATGCGGAAAATATTATTAAAAACAATAAAGCAGTTTTCATTATTTAGCATTAAGGTTGTTGACGCTCCATAACAATGTGGATTGTATGTTGCGTCCGGTAAAATTTTTTCTTTGGACGAGGAGGATGGCCAACCATGACGACGTGCCCATGCTCGTCGAGCACTGGCTCTTGCTGGCTATTTCTTCGCCAGTCGAAGGTGATGGATGTTGGCCCGCTCTCATTCGATTCATCCATAAAAATCGACTTTAGGTAGACAACTGCTTGAAGTCGAACGTCGAGGCCGTTGAGATTTTGAATTTCGACGTATCCATTTACGTCCTTGCTAACAACAATTGCATTCTCTTTACTACATCCGGCGTCCATGTGTTCAAGCATGTGAGTCCTATTTGAGACGTAAAAACATGCACTGTCAACACAATTGGAGGTGTTATGATTACCATCGTTATCTTTTGCAATTAGAACGTCAGGATCCCAACCTAATCCATTGAACTTAAGTGGGGAATTGCCGTCAGCAAATCCTCTAAATGAACCGTACGACTTGTAGTTAGCAAGGTGAGTAAGCTGTATCAAACCTCGACCATAATATGGTTGATATTCCCTAAGTTCGCCATTAATTTCCTTTACATAGTGCAGATTTCCAGTCTCGGGGATAACGTGAGAGAGCAGGTGGATTAATCGCAAGCGATTTGCAGATATGCCATATCGTCGCGTCCCGATATTGAATGCCGCCACCCATTTTTCTGAGCGAGCAGAAGCGGTGTCCCAGGAAGTCGTTGAGAGGACGAACTTGACGCCCTGCAGATGAAGCAACCGACGAGGGAAGCATTGCGCCATTTCCACGGTGCTGAGCCACCCGCATTTCCTAAAATGCGCAACAAACGCTTTCGGCGGAAAGTGCCAACAAGCATCAGCCTTCGGCAGCTCACCATCGTGAATATCTTCCCAGAACCCCAAAGCCTGGATATGCGCCTTGAGAAGGTCAAATTCATCGGCCGTAAGCGGCACCGGCAATGCTTCGCTGGCTTGGTTCACCCAGCCCCAACGTGCCTTGATCGTGCTTTCGTCCTTCGACCATTCGATCGGGAACTTGCAGATCGCCATGGACAGTCGTTTTGCTACCGCCTTTTCCTTCAGCGTTTCCTTGGCCTCGGCATGCGTTACATGGCCATTACCATCCAGGTCAAGCCAGCGTCGTATTGTCGGTGATGCACACAAGCTCGTTGCGCCCGCATCGTCGTTAATCAGACTCCACCCCGCCCATTGAGGAAAGTCCGCGTCGCTGTACACGCCAATCGTTGGCTGATTCAGATTGATCCAGCCGGTTGCCTCTGGAGTAGTCACCTTGCGCCAGTGACCAAACTTCACATCGGAAGGCATTGTCTCGCCCGCCGGACGGCCGAAACGCAGCATCTCGTAGATCAGGCTCGGCGACGGTGCTTTCGGCGAGGGATTGGCGGGTGCCGTACTGCCGTCGGAATACTTCTTGTTCAGCCGCGTGGCTTCGCTGTACATGTTGTATTCATAGTCGTGTACGGACGATGGATCACCCACCTGATTACAACTTCCGTCTTGTCTAAGAGCAAATGTCGTCAGTTCGCACTCGCCCTTTTCGAATTGCATGCGTATCACCATATCGGACGTGGTCACACCACTGGGTTGCTGCCGCTGCACCGATGGGTGAGGACCCAGAGGCGGCTCGCTATCATCACGGCGATATGGATGGGGCTCTTTGTCGAAGAGTTTTGCGCCCTTGGGTACCTTGAACCATACATCGCCGTAGATGGCGTCCTTACGCCCTTGCTGCGCGACCAGCGGCCCAGTCGCGCGTCCCACCAGTTTTTGCAGGTTTGTCTCGTCACAAACGATTTCGAAATGCATCTGCCCGGACTGACCGTAGATCTGCCCGGCCACGCCAAGCTTGTCTTTGCGATAAACCGGCTTGCCGAGTGCGAGCGCTCCCACCACGCTTTGCAGATGCATATAGATGGAGAAGAATGTTACTTTTGCGCCGTCTCCCTCGCCAATCTCGGTGGTGTGCTTGATCACGACGCAACCGTCATCGGTGCGCACGTTGCGGTATTTGAGCGCGACGATTCCTGCGGGCGAGTTCGGGCGTACAAACACCACCTTACCATCGGCAATGGCGCGCACCGTCTCTGGTTGAGCATTAGAAGCGGTGGGCGCGATAAGGTGCGGGCCGCCATGCCAACCCAGGTTGTAACTGACCGGATAAGCGCCATTGCCCGGCGCGCATTCTTGCATGCCAGCAGCGCATACATCATGATCGGGCACGAGCGTATCGCCGGCGTTCGCCGAGTCCATTTCATGTCCTGCCCGAGACAGCAAGAACGGCGGGCTGATGATCATCGATTACGTCCTTCTCTCATTGTAAAAATTGGAGCTGTGCAAGTCATCGTAGCTGCGGAAGCAACCGTACACAGTTAGTACTTCAAACGATCTCTTTAGACACGTCGACTCCTAAGAAAACCGTATGGCAGACCATAACCTTGTCCGCTTTCAACGTCCGCTAATGAAGACGTTCTATGCGGAACTTGCCGGGAGGTTAGTAGGCCGACAATCATCACTTTGAATAGCGTGATCGTGACGATCATTGACATTTCAGCCGAATGAAAACCGTCTCCTGATTATTTCGCCAAATATATCGGAACTGACTTTCAAATGTAAAGCGTGCTGAACGGTTGGTTAATTTATTTATTTAGAGATGCTTGTGTTATTGAGAAATGGGAATTTCCCTATTTATATTTTACTTGCCTCGTGCTGAAGGTGGGTTGAAAAGGGAATCAGCGATTCCCTTCAGATGTCGACCGCGACGGTGGCGTCACGCTAGGGGGCGAACGATGGAATGTTTCCGTGTCAACACACGGCATGCGCCCGCGATCGCGCAGTCGAACATGGTTTTATGGAGCAGTGGCCTTGAGGTTATGCATCACTGCAAGCACCCCTCATCCGTTTTGGCTAAACTCAAAAATCGCCGCACACGTGCGGCAGCCACTTCCCGAGTCCCACGCCATCCATGAACACGCCCACCGTTTCTCCCGTCGTATCGTGGCACGCCCACGTCTACTTCAACGCTTCGACCCGCGACGCCGCCTGGCAACTTCGCGAGGAAATCGCTAGCCGCTTGGGCGACACCCTCCAACTCGGACGCTTTCACGAGAAACCTGTCGGTCCACATCCGCAATGGTCGTATCAGCTCGCGTTCGAGCCCGGCCAGTTCGCCGTTATCGTGGAATGGCTCACGCTGAATCACGGTTCACTCGATGTCTTCATCCATCCCAACACCGGCAACGCACTTCGTGATCATCGAGATGCCGCCGTCTGGATCGGACACTCGCACGAACTGGTGCTCAGCAGCCTGATGTAATCGCCTAGCCACCCGCTCGCGCTTGCCGGTATGCGCCCGGGCCCACACCATACGTATCCTTGAATTTCTTGCTGAACGCCGATTCGGATTGATACCCCACGTCGTCGGCTATCTCCGCGATGCTCTTCGCCGTTCGCGTCAACAACATTCCCGCAAGCTGCATGCGGATGCGTGTGAGCAAGGTCATCGGCGAGTCTTCGGTCAACGCACCGAACGCTCGCGCGTAAGTTGCGCGTGACATCGCCGATTGCTGTGCCAGCATTTCGATCGTCCACTTCTCCGCAGGCCGCTCCAGCATCGCAATGACCGATGATCCAAGACGCGGATGCGCAAGCAACGCGAGGACGTCCGCTTTCGACGGCTGTTGCGCCAGATGCGCGCGCAGCAGCATCGTGAAGAGCGCGGTGGACAACGCCGATATGATCGAGTGCGCCCCCGGCCCCGCCTCGCTCGACTCGCGCCGCATCATGCCGACCATGCGCGTCAGGTCGGGAACGTCATCGCGCTCGAACGACATTTTCACGATGTCAGGCAGCACATCGATCAGCAACGCATTCGCCGCGTAGTTGAATTTCCCGCATAGCAGATCGAGACTCGCCGCATTCGGCCCGCAGTTCGTGCGCACGGTCACCGCGCCGTTGTAGTGACTCTCCATCTCGCGTGGCACGCTTTGATCCGACGATTCCTCGCCCTGCAGCACATGCGCATCGCCGCGCGGCAACATCACGATATCGCCGGTTTCCAGCCTTACATCCGCCTGTCCGCGAAACTTGAGCAGACAGCTTCCGGCAAGCACGACGTGATACACGGCCTCGCTCGGCGGCGCGGGCGGATGGTCGAGTGTCCACTCGCCGCTCAAGAGGCAGCGCAGATCGAGCGCGCCTTGCAGGCGGGATAACTGGATCAGCCGGTCGAGCGCTTCCATGTAATTACCAGGTAGAAAGGGATGGCCTAGCGATCTTACCAGCGCGTGTTTCGGCGCCATGAGACGCGCGAGCAGTGATTCGAGCCGACTCGACATGGGCTTTCCATGCCGCGGGGTCTACATTTCAGTCACAGCACGGGCGTGGCCCGCGACCAAATTCAAAGGAGCTGAAATGTCTACAGTCGAAAAGTTCGAATACGTATTCCTGGGCGGCGGAAAAGGCGGCAAGACGCTCGCCATGGAACTCGCCAAATCCGGCAAGCGCGTTGCCGTGGTGGAGGAAGGCATGATCGGCGGGTCGTGTATCAACATTGCGTGTATCCCGAGTAAAGCGCTGATTCAAAGCGCACGGATCATGCATGCCGTTCAATCTGCCGACATCCTGCAAGGCGGCGCGCATGACAACAAGGTCGATATGACGAAGGTGCATCGGTATGTGCGTGACGTTGTGGACGGCATGGTCGATATCAACGCGAAAGCGTTCGCTGCGTCAGGCTTCGATCTGATTCTCGGTACAGGACGTTTCGTGGCGCCCCGCCGCATTCAGGTCGCCATGAACGATGGTAACGAACGTGTGGTGGAAGGCGAACATGTGTTCATCAACACGGGTACGTATGCAGCGGTTCCCGATGTCCCCGGTCTGCGCGATGCCAATCCGATGACCCACGTGGAAGCGCTCGCGCTCGACGCCTTGCCGGAACATCTGATCGTGATCGGCGGCGGTTATATCGGGCTGGAAATGGCGCAGGCGTTTCGCCGGCTTGGCAGCAGGGTGACCGTCTTGCAAGAGGCGCCGCGCGTTGCAATGCGCGAGGATGCTGACGTAACCGATGCAATCGAATCCGCGTTCGCGAAAGAAGGAATCGATGTCCGCGTTTCCGTGAAGGCGCTGCGTGTAAGTGGTCGTTCGGGCGATTCGGTGACGGTGGATCTCAACGATGGTTCGAGCCTCCAAGGTTCGCATATCCTCGTAGCGACGGGACGTGTGCCGCGCACGGCGAACATCGGTCTGGAGGTTGCGGGCGTCGAACTCGATACACGCGGCTTCATCAAGGTCGACGAGCGCCTTGCGACCTCCGCGCCGAACACCTGGGCGATCGGCGAAGTGGCCGGCACGCCGATGTTCACGCACGCATCGTTCGATGACTACCGCGTACTGAAGTCACAACTTGCGGGCGGCACGCTGACCACGCGCGATCGCGAAATTCCGTACGCGTTGTTCATTGAACCGGAACTGGCGCGCGTGGGCTTGAATGAAAGCGATGCGCAACGCCAGGGGATCGCGGTGCGCGTCGCCAAATTGCCGATGGCCGGCATCCCGCGCGCCCGCACGACGGGCGACACGCAGGGCTTCATGAAAGCTGTCGTAGCGGCGGATTCGGACCGCATCCTGGGCTTCACAATGTTCGGTTCGAACGCAGGCGAAGTCGTGGCCGTGGTGCAAATGGCGATGCTCGGCAAGCTTCCGTACACCGCGTTGAGGGACGCGATCCTCGCGCATCCGACTATCGCAGAAGGGCTGAATCTGTTGTTCGCGAAGGTTCCGGAACGGGCGTAAAAAGCTACCTGCGTACGGGTCCCGTCGATGCGCGTTGCACCAGCACAGGTTGGGGCGCAACGCGCATCGGCGCGTCCTGGTCGCGGCCGCCGCTCTCTATCAGCGCTTCGAGCAATTCGACGGCCATTGCGGCGGCGGCATCGGTGGGAACGGCTATGGTCGACAAACCCGGCCGCGATTCCCGTGCAAGCTGAATATCGGTGATGCCGATCACCGACAGGTCTTCCGGAATCCGCATGCCGCGATCGGCGGCGGCGTGCATCGCACCGAGCGCGGGCAGGTCGTTGGTCGCGAAGAGGGCGGTGAGGTCCGGCTGTGCGCTCAGCAAATCGCAAGCGGCATCGTAGCCATGTTGCACTTCATCGCGCGTAAAACGCACGTCCTCCTCCAGGTGCGCAACGCCGGCCTCGTGCAACGTGTGGCAAAACCCTTCATAGCGCGCGGCCTGCACACCGTCACGCTGGCTTGCGACGATTGCGCCTATGCGTGTGTGCCCCAGGTCCAGCAAGTGTTGCGCGGCGAGCGTTCCCGCTGCAAAAAAATCGACAGCGACACAAGGCACTCCCGGCGATACATCCGGCCGTTCCCACATGCACAAGACAATCGGCGTGCCGCGCGCGAGGGTCTTCTCGAGGTCATCGAAGTCGAGTTTCGCGTTCATCACCAGCACGCCTTCCGACAACGTCCCCGCAATCTGATCGAGATACGCTCGCGCAATCACCGGATCTTCGTTGGTGTTGCACACAATCAGAAAGCGGCCGTTCTTGCGCGCCGCGCGTTCGGCGGCGAGCGCGAACTCCGGATAAAACGGATTCGCGATGCTCGACACCATCAGCGCGAGCGTCGGCGCGCTGCCTTCGGCAAGTGCGCGCGCGGTCAGATGCGGCCGATACCCCAATGCATCCACCGCCTCGAGCACACGTTGCCGCGTCGCCTCGCCGACCTTGCCGCGCTTGCGCAGTACGTTCGATACGGTAGCGGGCGTGACGCCTGCGCGCGCGGCAACTTCAGCCAAAGTGGTCATCGAATCTCTAGGGAAGGGTTAACGCGAGTCGGAACGTCGCCTAAGTTCCGCGAACGCACGGTTATGTGCAAGCATCGTCGCCGTGTCTCATATTTTGGGATGGCTTCCCGGCATTTGTATAATTCCTGGGAGACGGCTAGATTTGCGTCCAAGGCAGTTCAAAAACACAAAGACGGAGACAGCCAGACAAGGCGATCCTGTACAGGGATCGTTTTTTCACCGGCGGAAGGTTAAGCGCTTAACCTTTTTTTGTCTCCTCGGTAAAACACGGAGACGTCGGCATGGCGAGCATCTCTTTACGGTCAGTTCAGAAAGCGTACGGCGACCACGCGCCGGTGATCCGCGATGTGGATCTGGAAATCGGCGCGCATGAGTTCTGCGTGTTCCTGGGTCCATCGGGATGCGGGAAATCGACGCTGCTGCGCATGATCGCCGGTCTCGAGGACATTACGGACGGCGATCTTTATATCGATGGAAAACTCGTCAACGAGGTGCCTGCCGCGCAACGCGGCGTAGCGATGGTGTTCCAGAGCTACGCGCTCTTTCCGCACATGACGGTCTACCAGAACATGGCGTTCGGTTTGACGCTCGCGAAGACGCCGAAAGACGTCATCGACAAGAAGGTGAGGGAAGCTGCTCGCGTACTGCAACTCGACGCCTTGCTCGAAAGACGGCCCAAAGAGTTATCGGGCGGACAACGTCAGCGCGTGGCGATCGGCCGCGCGATCGTGCGCAGCCCGAGCGTGTTTCTCTTCGACGAACCCCTTTCCAATCTCGACGCCACGCTGCGCGGACAAACGCGCGTGGAGATCGCGCGGCTGCACAAGCAGTTCGATAAAGCCAGCGTCGTCTACGTGACGCACGATCAGATCGAAGCCATGACGCTGGCCGACAAGATCGTGTTGCTGCACGCCGGCGCCGATACCGCGAAGTACGGCAGCATCGCGCAAGTGGGGGCGCCGCTCGAGTTGTATCACCGGCCGAAGAGCCGTTTCGTGGCTGGGTTTATCGGCTCACCGCGGATGAATTTCCTGCCCGCACGCGTGGTCTCGGGCAATGCGGAAAGCGTGTTGATCGCGCTCGACGGCACCAGTGAACAACTCGAAGTCCAGGCAAACGGCGATGCGTTGACGCCGGGCCAGACCATCACGCTCGGCATTCGTCCGGAGCATCTTGAACCGATCGCAAGCACCGCGTCAAAACAGCAGATCACGCGCACGGTGTCGCTCGTCGAACAGCTTGGCGAGCACAGCTATCTGCATCTGGAGCAAGCCGGCGGCGCGGTTCTGATTGCCAAGGCGCCAGGCGACAGGACGCCGAAACAAGGCGAGAACGTCGCGTTCAATGTGCCGGCCGCCTCCTGTCATCTTTTCACCGAGGACGGCTTCGCCGTCACGTCGGCCGTCATTCCCCACTTTGCGTAGGAGCGCTTCGCATGCGTCTTGGAGTCTGTTATTACCCGGAACACTGGTCCGCATCGATGTGGAAAGACGATGCGGCGCGCATGAAGGCGCTGGGCATCGACCGTGTCCGGATCGCCGAATTCGCGTGGAGCCGGATCGAACCGTCGCCGGGTGAATATCAATGGGACTGGCTTGATCAGGCGATCGATACGCTCGCCGATGCAGACCTGAAAGTCGTCATGTGCACGCCGACCGCAACGCCGCCGAAGTGGCTGATCGACCGTCATCCGGACATCTTGCCCATAGGCGCCGATGGCCGCCCGCGTGCATTCGGCTCGCGCCGTCATTACGATTTTTCGTCGCCTTCGTACCTCGAGGCATCGCAGAAAATCTGCACGGCGGTTGCCGAGCGATACGGCAAGCATCCAGCCGTCGCCTTCTGGCAAACGGACAACGAGTACGGCTGCCACAACACGGTGGTCAGTTATTCGCCGGCTGCACTGCAGCGCTTCCGGGCGTGGCTCAAGCAACGCTACGCAACCATCGACGCGCTCAACACCGCGTGGGGCACGGTCTTCTGGAGCATGGAATACCGCAACTTCGACGAGATCGATCTGCCGGTCGCGACCGTGACGGAAGCGCATCCGTCGCACCGGCTGGATTTCCGCCGCTTCTCCTCCGATGCAGTCGTGCGCTTTAACCGCATGCAAACCGACATCATTCGTGCGCATTCGCCGGAGCGTCCGGTCGCGCACAATTTCATGCAGCTCTTCACGGAATTCGATCACTACAAGGTGGCCGCGGACCTGGACATCGCGACGTGGGACAGCTATCCGCTGGGTGCGCTCGAAGAGCAGTGGTTCGACCCGTCGATCAAGGCAAAGTGGCTGCGTACCGGGCATCCGGATTTCGCATCGTTTAATCACGATGTGTATCGCGGGATGTCGAAGCTGCCGTTCTGGGTGATGGAGCAACAGCCCGGACCGGTGAACTGGGCGCACTGGAATCCGGCGCCGCTGCCGGGCATGGTGAAGCTGTGGAGCTGGGAAGCGTTCGCGCATGGCGCGGGATGCGTTTCGTATTTCCGCTGGCGTCAGGCGCCGTTCGCACAGGAACAAATGCATGCGGGTTTGAATACGCCCGATAACCAGCTGGATCTGGGTGGCGAGGAAGCGTCGCTGGTCGCGAAGGAAATAGATCGTGTCGTGACAGAAGGCGGCGAGCTGCCCGTCGCTGCGAAAGTTGCACTGGTCTGGGACTATGAAGCGAAGTGGCTGTTCGAGATTCATCCGCAAGGCGTCGATTTCCACTATCCGCGATTCGCGTTCGAGTACTACAGCGCGTTGCGAAGCCTGGGACTGGACGTCGATATCGTGCCGGCCGACGCGCCCCTGGACAAGTACAAGCTGATCGTGGTGCCGCCGCTGCCGGTCGTGCCGGACGACTTTGCCGCAAGGCTCGCCGCAAGCGGTGCGCAAGTCGTGCTGGGACCACGCACGGGATCGAAGACGCAGAATCTCACCATTCCCGATGCGTTGCCGCCCGGCGCGGAACTCGCCCGGTTGATTCCAATGCGCGTCTGGCGCGTTGAATCGATGCGTCCCAACGTGACCGAGAAGGTCGGGCAACGCGGCGAAAGCCGTCACTGGCGTGACCTGATTGAAGCGGGCGAAGGCGTGCAGATCGAGAGCAACTTCGCCGATGGTCATCCCGCGATCCTGCGTCATGGATCGATCCGTTACCTTGCGAGTCTCTTCGACGACGCCCTGACGCAATCGATCTTCCAGGATGCGGCGAAAGCAGCGGGACTCGATGCAGAACCGCTGCCCGAAGGCATTCGCATTAGCCGGCGCGGGCCGCTTACGTATCTCTTCAATTACAACTCAACGGCTCACAGAATCACTGATGCAGCCAGCTTCATAGTCGGGCAGGAGGAAGTAGAACCGCAAGGCGTCGCGATTTACGAAGCAAACAACACTCATCAATGAGGAGACACGCATGAAAATTTTCACCGGTAATGGAATGCGCAACGGATTGACCGGCGTCGCTCTGGCCGTTGCCCTGGCGACAGCGAGCATTGCGCAAGCCGGCACGCTCACCGTGAACATCGCGTTCAAGGGGGCAAGCCAGCGCACGGTCTGGCAACAGACCTTCGATGCCTTCAAGAAGGCGCATCCGGATATCGACGTGAAGGTGTCCTTCGTCGATGAAGAAGCGTACAAGGTCCAGCTTCCCGGCTGGCTCTCGACTGTCGCGCCGGATATCGTGAACTGGCACAACGGCGAACGCATGGCGTATTACGCGAAGCGCGGGCTGTTTGAAGACCTGACGCCCGACTGGAAGAAGAACAACTGGGACGCCATGTATGCGTCGACGAAAGAATCGTCCACGTATAACGGCAAGCAGTACTCTGCGCCGACCGTGTACTACTCGTGGGGCATGTTCTACAGAAAGGACTTGTTCCAGAAGGCCGGGATCGCAGCCGAGCCGAAAACCTGGCCTGAATTCCTCGACGCCTGCAAGAAACTCCAGGCCGCGGGCATTGCGCCGGTCGCGGTCGCCGGCCGCGATGCATGGACGCTTGCGGGCTGGTTCGATTACCTCGACTTGCGCATCAACGGCAACGCGTTCCATCAGAAGCTGATGGCAGGCGACGTGCCTTATACCGACCCGCGCGTGAAGAAGGTCTACACCGCATGGAAGGAGCTGATCGACAACAAGGTCTTTATCGACAACTCGCTCTCTTACGATCTTGACGCCGTGCAGCCGTTCCTGTTCCAGGGCAAGGCCGCGATGATGCTGATGGGCACGTTCATCACCGCCGGCTTCCCGCAGAACATCAAGCCGCAGATGGGCTACTTCCAGTTCCCGATCATCGACAGCAATGTGCCGACCGCCGAAGATGGTCCGGTGGAGTCGCTGCACATTCCGTCGAAGGCGAAGAACAAGGCGGACGCCCATACGTTCCTGGCTTTCGTGGAGACACCCGAGATCAGCGCGCAGCTCGCGAAGGGTCTTGGCTCCCTGCCGGCGAACAGCAAGGCACCGGAACCGGACGATCCCATTTCGAAGATCGGCTTCCAGATCTTGTCGCAGACGAAGGGCGGCATCGCGCAATTCTATGACCGCGACATGACCAAGGAAATGGCCGATGAAGGCATGAAGGGCATGCAGCAGTTCGTCTCCGATCCGACGAAACTCGATGCAATCCTGGCGCAGCTCGAAGCCACGCGTAAGCGCATTTACAAGAAGTAATGCGGGACGGCGGCCCGCGTGCGATGGGCCGCCTTTTTGAAGGACAGGGAGCACTGTATGTCTGAAACCCTCAGCGTTGCGGCGGCCAAACCGAAGCGTCGCAAGCGGATGTCGGCAACTGCGCGGCAGCAGCGGCTGGCCGCGTTCCTGTTCCTGGCGCCGGCGTGCATCATGGTCGCGATCTACGTGATCTGGCCGATCATTTCCAGTGTCACACTCAGTTTCTACAACTGGGACGGGATGACGGAGAAGACCTTCGCGGGCTTCGATAACTACATCGAATTGTTCCATGCTCCGACGTTCTATACGGCGCTCAAGAACAATGTGCTGTGGCTGATCCTGTTCCTGCTCGCGCCGCCGATGGGTCTTGCCGTCGCGTTGTATCTGAATCAGGCGGTGCGCGGCATTCGCGTGGTGAAGTCGCTGTTTTTCGCGCCGTTCGTGTTGTCGGGCGTTGTGGTCGGCCTGATGTTCAGCTGGTTCTACGACCCGACATTCGGCTTGCTGAAAGTCATTCTGGGGCACGGTGTGCCCGTACTCGGCGACGCACGATACGTCACCTTCGGCATCATCTTCGCGGCGCTCTGGCCGCAGACCGCGTATTGCATGATCCTGTACCTGACCGGCCTCACATCGCTCAACTCCGAGCAGATCGAGGCGGCGCGCATGGAAGGCGCGAAGGGCTGGACCATGTTGTGGCACGTGATCCTGCCGCAACTCCGGCCGACCACGTTCATGGCGATCGTGGTAACGATCATCGGCGCGTTGCGCAGTTTCGATCTGATCTCCGTCATGAGCGGCGGTGGTCCGTACGAGAGCTCGACCGTGCTCGCCTATTACATGTACGACCAGGCGATCAAGTATTACCGCATTGGTTATTCGGCCGCGATTGCCGTCGTGCTGTTCGCCATCATGATGGTGTACATCGTTTATCACTTGCGCAGAATGCTGCGGACCGAACGTTAAGAAGTCAGGAGCGCACTATGTTTCCAATGCCCGTCGCCAAATGGAAGCCCGTCAACCGGGCGCTTTACAAGCTGTCGTTGCCGGTTGCGCTCGTGATCTGGCTGTTGCCGCTGATCGCGGTGATGGTCACCTCCATTCGTTCCTCCGATGAACTCGTCGAAGGCAACTACTGGGGCTGGCCACGGCACTTTTCCCTGATAGCCAATTACAGCGATGCACTGACGACATCGCCCATGCTCCACTACTTGTGGAACAGCGTGCTGATCACGGTGCCGTCGGTGATCGGGTCGATCGTACTTGCATCGATGGCCGGCTTTGCGCTGGCCATCTACAACTTTCGCGGCAACACGGCGTTGTTTGCGACCTTCGTCGCGGGCAACTTCGTGCCTATCCAGATCCTGATGATTCCCGTGCGCGATTTGTCGTTGCAGCTTGGCATCTTCAACACGGTCGGCGCGCTGATCCTCTTTCATATCTCGTTCCAGACCGGATTTTGCGCGCTGTTCCTGCGCAACTTCATCAAGCAATTGCCGTTCGAACTGGTCGAGGCGGCGCGCATTGAAGGCGCGAACGAGTGGACGGTTTTCTTTCGAATCGTGCTGCCGTTAATCCGACCGGCTTTGGCGGCGCTCGCCATTCTTGTCTTCACGTTCGTCTGGAACGATTACTTCTGGGCGTTGTGTCTCACGCAGGGCGACGAGGCTGCGCCAATCACGGTCGGCGTGGCCGCGCTCAAGGGGCAATGGGTGACGGCGTGGAACCTGGTGTCGGCGGGGTCGATCCTGGCCGCGTTGCCGTCGGTCATCATGTTCTTCGCGATGCAACGGCATTTCGTGGCCGGACTGACATTCGGTGCGACCAAGGGCTAAGAAGACTTGTCTCGACGCCGGCGGGTCCGCCGGCGGTTCTGCATACGAATCGATCTATCCGTCTCCATAAATTTTTACAATGGAAAGATGCATTGACGATCGTTTTGAATCGCGTCAGAATATTTCCACTGTAAAGATTAAGCGGTTTCATTTCGGATTTCACGCGGCCGACGGCCTGCGATCAAGGAGAGGCTCATGTCTATCGAAGCGATTTTGCACGGCACACCGGTTTGGGTCTGGATTCTATTGGCCTATCTGCTTTCACGCGGTTTCAAGGCGATGAAAGGCGGCACCGCGCCGCTCACTAAACTGGCGATCGTGCCCGTCATTTTCACCGGCTGGGGTTTGCTGAACCTGTTCAAGGAACCGGCTGCAGGATGGAACACCGGGCTCGCCTGGGTTCTCGGCGCGGTGTTCGGAATCGGGATTGGCGTCGTGCTGGCTCGCCGCTCCGGAATGACGGTGGATCGTGCGCTGAAGACGGTCACGCTGCCGGGGTCGGTGGTACCGCTCGTGCTGATGCTGCTGACGTTCGTATCGAAGTTCTGGCTGGGTGTCGAGTTGGCGGTCATGCACGCCGGGCCGGATTCGATGTACGTGGTGCTCGGGGGCCTGGTGTCCGGGCTGGTCGCCGGGATCTTTGCGGGGCGTTTCCTGATGTATTGCCTCGCGTTCCGGCCGGTATCGGCAGCGACGATGGGAGAGCGCGCTTGAGCTTAAGCCAAGGCGCCTGTTTTCAATCGGCTTTGCGCCGCACCGGATTGGGAAGCCCAAGCTTTGATGGCACGCTCGCGCCTGTGCCAGTGAATATCGCCTGGGCCGCGGATGCGCGGTTCAGTTCATCCGATGCCGAATTCGGCAACGCAATCGTGATGAAAAAGACAGCCAGCATGGCAATGAGTATGGATGCCAGCCATGTGGTGACGTGAATCATGGAGTTTCTCCAGGGTCAGGTTCGAGCGCTCGGGAAGACAAGAGCAATGAGCGCGCCACGAACGGTCATCTTCAGAATAGATGAGCGCGGCGCTTGGCGCAGCCCTACTTACGCAGGGTGCCGCGAAGCGGAGTCCTGACTCGGCAAATGCGCAAATCCCTGTGAAATCGACCATGCGCGGCCTATAACTCAAGATGCAGGGCGCACCGACCGCTTCACTTGACTCCACTTCACGCCTGTCTGCCCTGCGACAATTTGGCGAAGCACATACAGAAAAGTGGCGAGCTGCTCTGGAAAGCTCCCGGGTGACGCGCCTGGTTTCGAGGAGCATCGAAATGAAAACCCGTTTGTTTTTTCTAAGCAGCGCGCTGCTGATTGCAATGTCGGGAAGTGCTGTCGCACAGGACAGTCAGCAGGACATCCAGCAATATTCCCAGCCCCAGGCTCGCCCGAGCGGCCAGGCTGGCGTGCTGCACGACGCGAACACCTCGGCGCAGGCCACGTCCGACACATCGTATGGCGGCATGCCCGATACACGCAGCGCCACGAGCAGCATGTCACGCCCGCGCCAATGCGTGGGCGGTTCAGTGCAATGCGATGTTTTCTTTGGTCACTGACCGGATACCTTGCTGAAGTCGGTGTCGAGCCGGGCAAGCGAACTTGAAATATGCGCGCGGTTATCCTTGATCCACGTGTCCTGATAGGCCACGCGCGCATTCGCTTCTTTTAGCATCCGCGCCATTTCGACGGGCTGCGGCCCGCCCGTGGTCGCGCGGTTGTTCACGATCGCCACCGGGTTGAGCGTCGAGCGGAACTCCGCTTCGCTCATTGGCAGATCGCCGGCATAGGGTGTGCCCGCGACCGTCTGCGTGTAGATGCGCTGTGCATCGGCGTAAGGGAAGTCGAGCGGCTTGATGTCCTTTTGCCGCGCATATTCCACGACGTTCGACGCGAAATGATGGCCCACGCGGAACGGCAATTTGTACTTGCGCATGAGTACATCGGCAACTTCCTGCGATGCGGTCCAGTCGCTGTTGAGTTCTTCGAGCGCGCGCTCCGGGTTGATCACGAGCGAATTCATCACTTCGTTCCAGCCCTTGAGCGCGTCGATACCGCTTTCGATCATCTCCGTATTCGCCTTCACGTCCTTCGGATCGCTCATGCCGGGCGGCAGGTTATGCGCCTGCA